>NZ_JAFMPL010000109.1:0-27801 GCF_019038455.1 Nocardia noduli | reverse complement strand
CTTTTCTCCCCGTACGCCGAGAATGCGCAACACCCGCAAGGCTATCGGCCACAGGTAGCGGAGTCATCAACCTCGATGCCGACCCTCTGCGGCCTGACGCCGTAGTCGAGGCGATCGATGCGGATCCTGACATCCACGGGGAGGTGCTCTATCGCTGCGGCCTCGAGCAGATAGCGGCGGCGCTGTCTGGCGGTGGGCCGATCCGGGAGGGACGACCCCGCACGACGAGAGTCTCGGTCGCCACGACCCCGACGAGGGTCAGTGTCCACAACACCCAGACAACCCAGCCATAATCTCTGGCCCCGGCGGGCGCTTCCGAGGTCGCGTAGTTCGTCAGTAGGCCAGAGAAACCCGACAGCAGAATGACTAGAGTGACTCGTCGCGGTCTCCGCTGATATGACATCCGTAGCTTCCCCTCGACGGTGAACGAACCCCCTGACACGCAATGCCGCCACGGCGACGACCATGGCCTCGCGTGAGGCGGGACAGAGCGGCCAGATGCCCGCCCACCGAAAACTCAACCCCGGCAGCATAATCGGCGCAAGCGTCGCTTGCGCGATATCCGGCCACGCATTCGGCCTGCGTGAGCAACTGCCACGACATCACCGCCATCACACCGGCCAGGCGGTTCCGGTTCCACGTCGGAGGCCCGGGCGTCGAGCGCGGCGGCGCCTGTCTCGCCGAACTCGCGGCGGGCCGCGATATCCGCCAGTACTGATGGTCGGGGGATGTTCGGGTGGTCGCTGGCGGTGGGCTAGTGCAGAGGTGTGGGGACTCGGTTAAAAGATGCTACCGAATGGCAGGTCGGTCAGGGTGTCGTCGGGTGTGGCGAGGGGGTGTGGTTCGCCAGTGAGTTCCGCGACCGCGGTGGCGATTTCGGCGTTGGTGGCTTGGACATAGGTAAGGGTGGCACCGTCTTGTCCGGTGGGTTCGGCGTGAGCGGCGAACGCGCGGGCGATGGCGTATCCGTAGTGGCGTTCGACCCATGTGAGGGTGGTGTGGCGTAGCCAGTGGGTGGTGATCTGGTGGGTGGTGATCCAGGGCAAGTGGCGGCCGAGGCGTTCCCAGAGGTGGTCATAACGTCGGCGGGTGATGGGGCGCCCGTGTCGGTATCGCAGAAGTTGCTGGGTGGGGTCGTCTCCACGGCTGCCGTGGTGGAGCAGGCGGGTGGTGAGGGTCGGGGATATGGGTTGCCAGTGGATGGTGCCGCCTTTGCCGAACAGTCGTATCTGGCAGTGGTCGGGGTCGATGTCTTCTGGGCGTAGCCGCAGGGCGCTGCCGGTGCGGCAGGCTGTCTCGAGGTGTAGGCGCAGTAGCAGGGTGTCGAGGTCAGGGTCGTCGCCGGTGGTGGCGGCGACGTGGTTGATCTGGGTGAGCTGGTGTGCGGACAGTGCACGGCGCGAGCTGCGCTGGCGACGCGGTTTGTCCAGTGCCGCGGCTGGATTCCGGGAGGCGGGAATATATTGGCTGGCGACGGCGTGGCGGTAGAGACGCCGGATCGCGCCGACCATGTGCTCGGCGGCGCTGCGTCCTTCCCGGCTGTTGCGGCGCACGATCGCGTGACGTCGGGTGTGCTCGACGAGTTGCTGGAGTTCCAGACCGGTCGGGTCGGCGATGCTACGGTCGGGCCAGCGGCTGCTGAGCTTGTGCCAGTAGGGCAGGTAGGTTCGTCTGGCGCCAGCCGGAGCGGCATCGATCACCTGGGGAACGTACTCCCTGAAGGTGGGGATGATTACGGTGCTGGGGATCGTCAGAAGATCTTCGGGCCGGACGTCCAGACGCTGTAACAGCAGACGCGCGGCCTCCAGGTCGGCGGTGCTCATACGGCACCGACTATCTCGGCCACCATGATGGACAGGGCTTCCTGCACCAGCGGTGCCGGAATGATCGCCAGCGCACCATCGGTAGGCAAGGCGAGAAGCACGACCGGATCGCCTGGTCGGAGCGCGGTGGCCCGCAACACCTGGGCAGGCAGCCATATCTGGCCAAGTGCACCGATCTTGAACCGTGAGGCTCCTGCGTCGGTACCGCGGACCGCGATCAGGTGCCCGTGTACTGAATAGGCGATCGGATGTCCGGGTAGCCAGCCCATCGCGGCGAAGCTCCGCCGAGCCGACAAACGCGCGCGATCGTTGAGGATAGACACAGCGATCATCGAGACCGTCGAATGCGGGCGAAGAGTTGGTGGCCACCCCACAGGGGAGGGAAGAGGTAGGCCCTGCGACCGTCGTGTTGGAGGCATGGATTTTCCTTGTCCAGCCTGCTGATCCTCCAACTCCATAGAACCAAATTTCGGGCGATCTCGCCATAACTAGTACTGGGGACACGGAGTGGGCCTTTGAGCTAATAGCGATCGTCGTGCGGCTGGATTCGGAAACACTCACATTGCGTCGCTGCGCGGAACCGCACTAAAACGCCGTGAAAAGTATCGAAATGTCGTGAAGGGACACGAAAAGTTGCGAGCCACGTATACGGGACAAGTGGGTGTAGGCCGCGAAATGGCTCTGACCTGTAAGTTTTGTGTTTCCGAACTTCTCGGAGGTTCGAGTAGTTATGAGCACTCACCGCCCGCGCGATGGCCGACAGGGAAACACGTGAGCACCCGCCAGCAATTCACCGACGTCCTGAACAACCATCGAGGCGACGGCACCAGGACGATCGACACCGAGGGCGAGTCGGATCTCACGCCTGGTTTCGACTGAACCTGAGCACGAGCCCGAAAACTGGCTTCTCGCGCGGTGCCGCCCCCGAGCGGTGAACATCGCCGGACGGCCCTGTTCGGACTTTGCGGGCCCGACGTGAAATCGACTGGTGGCTCGATATTTTTCGCGGTAGCGTCGCTGGGCATGAGAAAGCCCTGCGTCTTCTGCGGCAGTACAGTCAAGTCCGAAGAAGATGTCCTGTCGCTGTGGTTCAAGAAGCGGTGGGAGGCCCCGGAGCGTGAGTTCTTCGTCAGGGTCGGCGGGACGCCGTTGCGGACCGGAAAGGGACGTCCCGCCCGAAAGAAGCATCGGATGTGGCCGGTGCTGCTGCCGAGCTGTCCGCACTGCAACGGCACCGTACTCAACAAGCTGATCGAGATTCCCGCGCAGCGGCCGGTACGCCGACTGCTTAACGAGGTCGGCGCGCTCGACACCGTCGGCGAGATCACCGCAGTAGCTCGGTGGGTAGCAAAGGTGCTCCTGCTCGAGGCCCACCCGCTGGCGAAACACGAGGCGTACACATGGCGTCCCGGCGCACTCAGGGGCGTTTGCGACCCGTGGGAGCCGTATCCGCGGATACTGCTCGACGCGATCCTCGCGGGCACCGTGCCCGATGATGTGTCACTCTGGGTTGCGGTCACCGGTCCCGATGGCGAACCCGACCCGGACTTCGACCCAGTGGTCCTGCAACCGACCGAACGCTTGGACGGCCTCGGCGGGATCGGCCGATCGCGATACAAAGCATTCGACCTGCTTGGAACGGACCTCATGGCACAGTTTCAGCTCGTCCACCATCCCCTGCACGACTTCGAGCACCCATTCCAACCCCACGGTCTAGTCACCCGCTTATGGCCGGCCCCGCCGAACGGCCTGGACCTGCGTGAACTCCCGATCCTCGACAAAACCACGCGTTTGAATACCACCTTCTACACCGCACACGAGGACGAATTCCCGCCGATCAGACTGGCACCGGGTCACCGCCGAACCGGGGCTGCATGGCTGTGAGCCAATTTCCCTGCCAGCGGGCCGCCGCGGATGTCCTCGCTACCGCGATAAACCATCAGATCGAGGATTTCGCTCGATGCCCCGCTCAATTGCCGATGTTCTCGGTGCTGAACTGTCCCCCCGCTCAGCGGTTTCGATGGCTCGTTCCCATTCCGTCGCGACTGTTGCAGAGGTTGCCCGACCGTGCTCGACACGGTTGAATCGTGGTCGGCCTTTCCGACGGCATCCGTGGTGTTTCCATTCGTTCAATCTGATCGTCTCGTGCTGGTTCCATTCGGCCAGTGAATACAGATACTTGTCCTGGTTGCAGGTCGCGCAGGCAGGAACCAGATTGCCGAAAGTCGTAGGCCCGCCGTTGATTGCGGGGCGCACATGGTCAGCGCGCGTAGCCGTTGCTCCGCAGTAGACGCAGGGCCCTTCGGCGAGCACGAGCCGACGTAGGCGATCGGGCACCTTCGAGGCTCGCTTGTAGCAGGACAGACAACACGATGGTCCTGCGGCGCGTGTCAGCGGTTGTTGGGTCCGGTGGCAGAAGTGGCAGGTTCCGACCCGCCCCTCCAGGCATGGGATACACCGTCCGTCGCCATCGTCCCACCACGTCGGTTCGCGCCCTCCGCACTCGACGCACATGGCGGTGCCATGGCGGTGGACATGGTCGTCGCGCCGCGCACGAGCCTGGGCCAGACGTTCTGATCGCTGCCGCTCGTGCTCGGCGCAGGAGATGTGAAAGTCCGCGCCTGTCTTGTTCCGTACCGTCCTGCCGCAGTGCACGCACGCCCGGCTGCCGTACTCGTTGCTGCGGGGATTACCGTCTCCGGCCTCATCGAGAGGTATCCTGTGGCGGTTCAAGCAGCCTCCCGGTCGGTCCACTCCGACACGATGTCCCCGAAAGCGCGGCAGATGAGCGGCGACAAGTCGTGTCGGCAGCCGCTTCGGTTCTGCACGGGCGGTCTCGGCTATTCAGTGATCTTGAATTCTCTCGTCTGGCGGACTTCCTGGAACCTCTCGTAGTCCTCGGCACGGCCCAGGGCTTTGAGCGCGGTCTTGAGTTTGTCTGCGCTCAATGTCGGCACCAGGCACTGCTCGTAGAGTTCGGGCTCGCTCGTTTGGACCAGGTCCGGGTTGATGCGGCGTTTCTCGGCGGCTTCCCAGGTGGCGACTCCGGCGATGCCGCTGCTGGTGCCGATGGCGAGCTTGAGTTCTGTCTCCACGCGCACCCGATGGGCTGTGGCTTGGTCGAAGGCTGTCTTGAGTCGTAGTTCCTCCTCGCGCAGCTTGAGCCACTGCTCACGCAACTCGAGAGCGGTGGCGTCGCTGGGCAGGATGGTGGGCTCGGGGGTTGCGGCCTCGAGTTCGGCGGTTCTGCGCGCTTTGGGCAATTCGTCGGTCAGCCAGGCCCGGCACTGTGTGAACAGTTGCGCTGCCTCGTTTTCGGTGAGGCGGTAGACCTCTTTTCCGCCGGTGGTGGAGCGGTGCTGCTCCCAGGTGTCCTTGATGTACTTCTCGAGAGCCTTGTATTCGTCGGTCTCGACAGCGTCGAACAACGACAATGTGACGTCGTGGGGCGTCTGGAGTGCACTACGGCGTTTGGCCGGGGTCATGCTGGTCTGGCCGATCTTGAACAGATCCTGATCTCCGAGACGGAATGCGTAGATGTAGCCCATGCGAAGCAACCCCCTTGTGCTGGTGCGGTTTCCGGGCAGCGAAGGCCCAAAGCAGATGCTCTCATAGTGGACCGACATCATCGTCCGATGATCGGCGCGAAAGAGTCCTTTGCGTGCGCTCGTCGGGCGGCCCGCCGGTCGGGGTGTGTTCAATCGGGTGCTAGTCCGCCTCCGAGGGCGGCTGCGGTGATCGCGTAGCCGAGCGCGGTGCGGCGTGTGCGGGGGAGCAATGCCAGAGCGGCGTCGGGGCTGAGCAGGGCAATGATCCAGGTCAGCCAGTAGGACCCGGGGACAGGAGTGGTGTACTCGCGTAGTGGCGGGGGTGGCGGCGGGTTCGGGCAGGTCGAGCGCGTGACGTGCGGCGAAGGTGGCGGGTGGGAACACGAACACGGCCATGAACACCGCGGCAGTGATTTCTCAGACCGTGCTGGAGCGGCACGGGGTTCGTGGCTCTGGTGTGTCCATGTCGGGCGCCCTTTCCGATCGTGGGGGGTGAACAGTGCCTGCCGGGTGCGGTGGATGCGCCCGGCAGGAGTGGACGCCCATTGTCGATGGTGTGGCATCGTCGGGATCCACCTCGGGGGCGTGTCGGAATCGGGTTTGAGCGGGGAGGGATCGGACTAGGCGGAGCGGGGTGATCGCGGCGACGGCGGTGGTCGAACGACCGGACCCGAGCGTTGATGTCAGCCAGATGTCCGTGCTGCCTACTTTCGAGCGACTTCGTCTCACTACAGAGTGTCTCGCCGCATCAATGACTCAGCCGACTACTTGGACACCGTGTTCGGGCGCTAGGGTTGAGGTGTCGGGCGCGGGACGGGTGTCGGCTATGAAGGATGTGGAGTAGTTGTGGCCGTGAATCTTTCGTGTCCGTCCTGGTGTGAGTCGCACCGGGAGCGGGAATTCGACAATCCCAGGGCTGGTTTTGTCCATTGCGGTCCAGAATTCGTGCTGGAGATTGCCGAGGTCGTAGTTATCGGCGTAGTTCGTCGTATCTCGGTCCGAGTCGCGGCGCGCGACGATGGGGAATCGCGCCAGTGTGTGATCGAATTGTTCGATCCGCATGGAGTCGGTATGGAGTTGACCGCTGCCGAAGCCCGGCGGGGGGCGAAGATGCTCATCGACGCTGCGGACGTGCGACTTATCTCCGCCGAGGGCGAGTGCCCCTCATGGTGTCTGGAACACACAGATCCCGACCCGGACGATCCTGACGGCGAGCGCGTGCATCAGGCCCCGTCCCGAGTGATGGTCGTTGCTGGTGTTCACGAACCCAGTGTCGCACTCGGGGTGCGGGTGTGTGCCTTCGACGAGGAAGACGGACGCCGGGTCTCGCTGCATATCTTGGTGCAAGCGGTCGCAACGGAGCTTCGGGCAGCGGAAGCGTGCAAGCTCTCAGCGCACTTGCTTGACTGCGCGGATCTAGCCGAAGTGGTGGAAGTAACGTAGATCGGAATCGATAGTTTGCTTGAATTCAATAATGCGAAGTAGACAGAAGGTGTGGAATTTCCGCTGTCACGATGAGATCCGATCGATTCTACGCTTTCACGCGGTGGTGAACCCTATGTCGAATTCGGCGCGGGCGGTCCCGACGGGCCCGTTTGTATCGCGCTGATCGAAGGCCCCGATTCGACCAGCATTGGCAAGTCCCGGCGGTGCGCCGACGACTCAACCGGGCGCGAGAGTGCGCACTCGTAGTGGAACTCGCCTCAACCAGGTTTAGCGTCGCTCACGAATTCTTTTCGAGGCGATGTCAGCGCAGCACTACCGATCAGTTGGGGTATGGATGGCGGCCAGTGCGGCGTCGACAGCTGCTCGGGGTGTTTTGGCTTCGATTGCGGCGGCCCGTTGGACTCCGTCGGCGTCGATAACCGTCCAGCCCCCCAGCGAGACTACTGGTATGTCGCCGCGGCGGTTGGCTAGAGCCAGTTCCGAGAGGGTGCCCCAGGATCCGCCGATGATGATGATTGCGTCGGCCGAGTTCACCAGGATTGCGTTGCGGGCTTCGCCCATCCCTGTGTAGAGGACTGCGGACAGTCCTTTACAGGTGTTGACGGGGTCGGTGTCGGGCCGAACTCCGATGACGAGTCCGCCGTGCTGGGAGGCGCCCGCGGCGACAGCGGCCATCACGCCGGTGCCGCCACCGCAGAGGACGGTGGCACCGCGTTGAGCGAGTAGTTGGCCGACGTGTTCAGCGTTAGCGGCGTCGGTGTCGGTGCAGTTACGGGGTCCGCAAACAGCGATCTGTACTGGCGGCATGTCACTCCTTGCTGCGTTCCTTCTCGGCGGTGTATGCGCGGAACAGGGTAATGCGTTCGGTCAGCTCGCGGTGGACCGGTGTTGCCGAGCCGAGGGCGGCGAATCGGTCAGCAGTGTCGGTGACGCGCGCGACGATGGGTGCGGTTCGTAGTTCGACGGGGAGGCAGAGCACTCGTTCGACTCGCGCAGCGGCGGCCTCGAGGTCTCGGAGTCCGAGGTGGGCTAGCGCGGCGTCAAGTGTTGCAGCGGCAACGAATTCCTGTGGTGAATCTTCGGTGAAAGTATCCAACGCCGAGTCGGCATAGGTGAGCGCGAGTTGAGCGTGCTGGGTGCCTCCGAGAGCGAGGTGCACTTCGGCGGCGTAGTAGCGGGCCTTGCCAGGGTCGAAGTACATGACTCCGGCGCCGGGCCCGGTGGTGGGTGAGGCGGGTTGGACCCGGGTTATCGCGTCGGTTGCGATGTCGAGGGCGGCCAATGCGGCGCGGTCGTTGCCGCGCGCGGCTTCGGCTCGTGCAAGTTGGCTGGCTAGTCGCAGCCTGGTCGAATCCGCACGCATGTCCGCCAGTCCGGATTGCGCGTATTGGGCGGCACGATCGAAATCTTTGTCCCAGTAAGCGATGTTGGCTTGGACCCACCGAACGTAGGCTCGCAATTGCTGATCTTCGGAGTAGTCCGCAGCGAGCCAGGCCGTCCGTGCGTGGGTTTCGGCGTCGTAGGGGCGGCCGAGATCGGCGCAGGCGTGGGCCATCAGGGCGCAGACCTGGCCAGCGATGAGATAGAGGTCGGGCAGGACGCGAGGGCGTTGGCGTGTGTCGAGCATGTCGAACACGTCGCGGCGCATGGAGGATAGGCGTGGGACGAGTTCGAGGGCGGGTTTGGTGAGGTAGTCGGCGGCGAGATGAGCGATGTCGGCGTGTAACTGCTCGAGAACGTTCTCGTCGACTCCGCCGCCACCGCGTTTGACCCAGTGTGCAGCGTCTTCGGTGGACATGGTGATCTCCTGGTGCATGCGGTCGGCCGTTGGGGCTGTCTCTACCGCGTCCGTGAGCCGGGGCGGGGAAACGAGATCCCTGAACGACAGTTTCCACACCTTTTGCGCGACGCGCTGTGATGCCGCTCGCGCACCGGCGACATTGCCGGCCATCCAACGTCGTATCTGCCGCTCGGAAAGAGTCGCGTCCTCACCGACTTCGGCGGCGACTCGATCGAACTCCATGCACCACTCGGGAACGTTTCGAGAGCTGGCGTAAATCAGTTGTGCAAGTACAGTTCTGGGCTCTGGATTTGCCATGTCCACCTCACGCCTGCGGAATGGCTCAACGCTATCGCGCTGTAACCGGCGCTACCAGCGCGGATGCGGGCGATGTCAGGGAAAAGTCCGCAAGGACCGGGAAAAGTCAGGGCGACGACATTGAGAAGTCTCCCTTCGCGCGGTGAGGGTTGTCACAGCGACCAGGCCACGGGTCGACAGCCAGTGCTTATGCGTTGGCCACGATTCGGTTGCTCGGCTGGTCCGATTCGTGAAGCAGGGATTCGAGGGACTGTCGATGGCCGGGGATCGTCATAGGCCCGGCAGGACGCTGCGTGGTTCCGACTTCACGCTTTTCGACCAGCTCACGCGGCCCGCTACGCGGACTTCTCGCGGCGCGCCAAGTGGGCAACACACCACATTCTTGTTCATATCCGCGGAGCGTTTCGAGGGGTCAATGTTTGATGTCGCTGTACGGCACCGGAGACGCCCTTCTCTGGTGCACCGACTTCGCCTAGCCCGCGAACTCGTCCGATCGGTCTCGACCTGTCCGCTACCTCGGGGCTGTGGCGTCAAGGTTCGTAGTGGCACATCGGAATCCGGTGTCGTCGTCGAGCATGAGTCGGTCGGCGTCGTTGAAGGCTGCGGCGGCTGCGGCCTCGAGCAGGGAATGGAAGCTCGAACCCTTCAATTCGTAGCGGCCGTCGGTGGATTCGGTCGACAGCCATTCCCAGGCGTTGCCTGCGAGGTCGTATACGCCGTAGGGGCTGACGCCGGATTTGTAGCGGTCAACGGGTGTTGTGGTGCCTGTGGTTCGGTCGCGTTTGCAGTTGCATTTTGCGGAGGTGGCTTGGTCGCCCCAGGGCCAGGTCGCGCCGCGGGTGCCGCGCGCGGCTTTCTCCCATTCTTGGGAGGTGGGGAGGCGTTTCCCGGCCCAGCGTGCGTAGGCGCTGGCGTCGTCGTGGGTGACCCACACGACGGGGTGATCGTTGAGCTCCGGTGGCGGGCGGCGACCGGTCCAGTGCTGCGGCGACGGGTAGCCGACGGCGCCTACGAACAGGGCGTAGTCGCCGTTGGTGACGGGGTAAGTGTCGATCCAGTAGTCGGGCAGCCAGACGGGTTGGTCGAGTGGCCCGGAAAGGTAGACGCTGTCGGGGATTCGGGTCATCCAGCGTCCGTCGACGGGATGGCGGGCGCGGTCGGGTTGTACGAGGTTTTCGTCTTCGGGGGCGTCGGTGATGGCCTCGGCCGATACCAGCTGGCTGAACCGGGCGAGTTCGTCGGCGCTGAGCCGTTTCAGCGTGGTGTCGAGAGCGGCTTGGTTGACCGGGCGCGGCTCGATGTCAGTCCCCTTTGCCTCCCAGGTGGACACGATGCGCGTGCCGACTCCGAGATAGGCGGCGAAGTCGATGAGCGACATCCGCAGTGCGCTGCGCAGAGCGGTCACTTCGGCGCCTGTCCAGGGCCGCACCAGGCTGATCATTTCCGCGGATACCCCTTCCCCTTGCGGTGGCGTATCAGCCTAGTGGCCTCTCAGGGCGGCGTGAGGCTAGATCCGATGTGGCGGAATGGATTCGTACTGTGCGCGCAGTTTCTCCACGACTTCGTGCTCGGGCCAGCGGTGCTCATCGACGCCGATCACCGGGCGGACACCGGTCGCGGCGTTGGTCGCTACGGCACCGACGTAGTCGGGGAGTTGGGCGAGGGTGACGCGCTCGGTAAGGACGTTTTCGTCGCGGACCTGGTTGAGCAGTCGCATGGTGGTGCCGACGAGCACTTCGGCGTGGGGCCACACCAACTGACCGTCGGGGCGAACAAAAGCGATGTTGCTGGTGCCGATTTCGGTGATCGTGCCGTCCGGCTCGGTGAATACGACGTCGTCGTATCCGGCGCGCTGGGCCAGCGCGCGCTGGTGCAGGGCACCGAAGAGGCCGACGTGTTTGACCCGGGGCAGGTCGCGGGAGTAGACGATCGGTTGCAGACGCAGCGGGCCCGCGGTCGCGGGTGGCGCGGAGCGCATGGTGATCAGCACGTGCGGCTGGGCCGCGTCGCCGGGGCGGGCGAGGGTGAGCGCCGGATCGTAGATGGTCACCCGCACGACCAGGGGCGCGGCGGCTCCGCGGATGGCGTGGCGGACGTATTCGCGCACGCGGTCGGTGTCGAGGTCAGCGGCGAACACGGTCTGACAGTCGCGGACGAGGCGATCCAGGTGCAGGGTGAGGCCGCGGACCGCGCCGCCTTGCTCGACCCGCATCGAGGTGAAGTGTCCGTAGCCGACCAGCGCCAGCGAGGCGAGTTCGTCGGCGGTGACCGGGACGCCGTTGAGTTCTGTCATGCCGCCCAGTTTTCCACCGACCCACCGTCGATCGGCAGGGGGCACTGCGCAAGTGCAGTGCTGTTGCAGTGCGGTGCGGTGGTAGTGCAGTTCCGCATTCGTCGTGGTGTGCCGATGCTGGGATGCATGAATTCCGCACTCGCCGTGGATTATCGCGCATTCGCCGATGCCGCAGACCTACCCAGACTGAGGTGCGGGCATCTCGTCGGGCGCTGAGCGCCTTTCCCTACGCCGTCATCGAGGACGGCTGTCTTGATCCCAACGTTCGAGGAATTCGGTAATGATCACCCTAGAGGAACCGGCCGCTGCCGAAGAGATAGACATCGCCGCTGTCGAGCGGATGTGCAAGCGATACCGCGGTGAGTACGGCTTCGACACCACCGTCAGCAAATACGGACGCATCCTGCTGCGCACCGGCACGGTGGAGGCCATCCAGATGCCTCGCGACCTCGGAACCCGGGTTCTCGAGGTGCTGGAGGAACAGGACGTTGCGACCCCGGTAGTGGAGAACCGGAGAACCAAATACCTGAGTTTCTTGACGAGAGCGGCTCCCGAGGGTGACCAGCGTCCGGTGCACCTGATGGAGCGCGTGTCGATGCCGGAGGTGCCCGCGCCGACGCTGGAGGCCGCCGCGGGTCTGTATCGGGTGGCGGCGATCCGCACGGTCGGCGGAGCGGAGTTGACCTTGCCGGGCCCGGACGATGTGGTGCGAACCTGGTTGCGGGAACCCAACGGCCAGCTGGCGGAGTTCGATCCGCTGGCCAAGTTGACGGTGGCCATCGGTGCGGCCGTACGAAATCAGGAGGGCCGCCGGTGACGGCCGCGACTGGTTCTCGATGCCCTGTCGCTGCGGGGCCAGTCGGCGACGAGCAGCGGGTGTCGTTGTATTCGGAGGAATTCGCCGCTGATCCGCTCGCCGCGTATCGGAAGATGCGCCAGCGGTACCGGTCGTTGGTGCCGGTGTGGTTGGCGCCGGGGGTTGCGGCGACGCTGGTGATCGGTTACCGGACCGCGTTGCGGATCATGCACGACGTAGAGCATTTTCCCGCGGATCCGACGCGATGGGAGCAGACGGCCGACCCGGAAAGTTCGGTGTTCGAGGTGCTGCGGCGACGCAGCAACGCGCTGCGCACGACCGGACGCGAACACGAGCGATATCGGGGTGCGATCAACGAGGCGCTGACCGGGATCGACCGGTTCGAGGTGGAGAGGATTGTCGATACCACGGCCCAAGGGCTGATCAACGACTTCTGCGAGCTGGGCGCGGCGGATCTGCGCGCCCAGTACGCCTACCCGCTGACGTTCTGGGTGATGTGCGGCCTGTTGGGCCTGGAACCGGACGCCGCACATTCGGCGTGGGCGGAGATAGCGGCCATGCTCGATGGCGTCGCCGACGCGGGCCCGCGGTTCGGCGCGGCGCTGTATGCGGTGGTGCAGGCCAAACGCGCCTCGCCGGGCGAGGACGTGATATCGCGGCTGATCGAGCATCCGGCGGGGTTGACCGATATCGAGGTCGTCGAGCAGACCGCGCTGTTGTTGGGGCCGGGCACCGAGCCGACATGCAATCTGATCACCAACGCGGTGCTGCTGACCCTGCGAGACGAGCGGTTCGGCGGCTGGGTGCACGGAGGGTCGGTATCGGTCCAGGACGCGATCGCCGAGGTGCTGTTCACCGACACCCCGTTGCCGAACTTCGGGGCCAGCTATCCACGGCAGCCACTGTTGATCGATGACGTGTGGCTTCCGGCGCACCAACCGGTGCTGATCAGCTACGCCGCGTGCAATGCCGATCCCGCGGTGGATCAGCAGGGATTCGACCGGCACGGCAACCGATCTCATCTGTCGTGGGGGGCCGGGGCGCATGCGTGCCCGGCACGGGCGCAGGACATCGCCGAAATCATTGTCCGCCGCGCCATCGACCAGCTGCTGGACGCCATTCCCGATCTCGCGTTCGCCGAGGAGGCGGCGGTGTGGCGTCCCGGCCCCTTCCACCGCGCTCTGGCCGCGCTACCGGTCATCTTCCCTCCCTGTTCCCCCATGAATCTGGCGATGCCGCCGATGAACTCGAAGGAGTACTCCCGATGACACTGCACACCGATAATCCGCCGGTCCTGCTGACCGGCACCGACTGGCCGGGGGAGTTGGCCCGGTTGCGTGAGCGCGGCCCGATCGCGCGCGTCGAGTTGCCGGGCGGTGTCCTGGCCTGGTCGGTGACCGACACGGCCGTGCTGCGGGAACTGCTGAACGATCCGCGGATCGCGAAGGACGCGCACCAGCACTGGCCCGCGCTGCGCGAGGGCGAGATCACCCCGGCGTGGTCGATGTACGGGTGGGTGGCGGTGCGAAGCATGCTGACCGTCGACGGCGAGGACCATACCCGGTTGCGCCGGGTGGTGACACCGGCGCTCACCCCGCGCCGGATCGAGGCGCTGCGTCCGGGAATCGAGGCTATCGCGGCCGAGCTGATCGTCGGCCTCGCCGCGACTCGGCCCGGTGACATCATCGACCTGCGTGCGCTTTTCGTGAACGAGGTGCCGATCCGTGTGATCTGCGAACTCGTGGGTGTCCCCGCGGGACCGGCCGCCGCGCTGTGCGCGTGCACCACCAAAATCCTGGACATCACCCTGACACCAGCGCAGGCCGAAGCCAACTTGACCGAAATGTATCGGGTGCTGGCCGATCTGATCGCCTACAAACAGGACCATCGCGGCGAGGACGTCACCAGCACGCTGCTGGACGCGCACGCTCGCGGTGAGTTGTCGGACAAGGAACTGGCCGACACGCTCATGCTGCTGATCGTGGCCGGGTACGAGACCACCACACATCTTCTCGATCAGGCGATCGCAGCCCTGCTGCGCGATCGGGAACTGCTGTCGGATGCGATGGCCGGGCGCATCTCGTGGGTGGCGGTGGTGGAGGAAACCCTGCGCTATTCCCCGCCGCTGATCCAGATGCCGTTCCGGTTCGCGATCGAGGACATCGACCTCGGTGACGGTGTCGTGATCGCGAAGGGGGATGTCGTGCTGGTCCACCTCGCCGCAGTGGGACGTGACCCCAACCTGCACCGTAGCCCGGATCGGTTCGACCCGACCGGCCCCGACGGCGGGCACTTCGCCTTCGGGCACGGACCGCACTACTGTATCGGCGCGCCGTTGGCGCGGCTCGAAGCGACGGTCGCCCTGCCTGCGCTGTTCGCCGCGTTCCCGGACATGGAACTCGTGACCGACGCCGGAAACCTGGACCGTATCCCGAGCCTCGTGGTCAACGGCCACACCCGCCTGCCCGTCGCCCTGGGCGGTCGGTCGCGCGCCACGCGGTCGGCATGAGCGCGCAAATGCCCCCGGGGGCGCGCCCGTTCTTGCGAGGCGCGGATGGTGGACCCAATTTGCCTCGGGTCGAGGCGATCATCGCGGAGATGACCGACCTATTCGGTCCCGACTACACCATGACGTTCGCTCGCGCGGTCGAATTCGCGACCAATAACAAGGATCTGGTGCGCTACAAGAGTGAACTCGATGCCGCGGTAGAGATTCTGGTTCACGCGGGGTGGCCCCGTGCGCAGAGCAAGGCGATCGCGATCGATCACGTGGCTGCGGTGCACGCTGCGATCGGCGAAGACCTGCAAGCCCATGTCAACGCGGGCGGAACCCTGCCGGATCGGCGGCGGCCCACCGGGAACGAGTCGACATGAGTGGGGTGATTGCGGCGTGGTCCGGCGCGCCGATGGACCCGCAGATCCGTGTTCGCACTCACCAGGATGCTCCCCGCCGCGAGCCACGGTCGAACTCTGCTGAGGCGCAGCGTGTTCAGCGGATCGGTGGCCGCTACCGGTTCGGGGTTCGGCGGTGAGCGCGGCGGTGCTCGTTCGGCCCGCCGGGGGCGGCGGCGAGGACTGTCGTGATCGCCGCGGTTCAGGCGCGGGGTTCGTGCTCAGCTACGTGCAGGTCGTGGTGTTGTGGGAACTTCGCGGCACCGACAGGGAGCGTAGTTCCGCCGACTTGGCGGCTGCGACAGCCGGGCTGCGGTCACAGCCGGTGGCGCGAGCGGTCACGACGTTGCAGGCGCGGCATCTGGTCCAGGGCCAGGCCGGGGTTCGCAGCGGGTGGGTGTGGTCTCTGACACCGCTGGGACACCGAGCGATCCACGCGATGCGGGTCCTCGACGGCGCCGGCGCGGTTGTCGAGGTGGGTCCGAGTGGCCAGACCGAGGGGCGGGTGTGGTGATGACGACCTCGGGCAAGCCGGTTCCGACACGAACCGAGCAACAACACGCCACCCGTGAACGCCTGGTCGGGGCGGCCGTCGAGCTGTTCTTCGTCGGAGGATTCGGGTCGAGCTCTCTCGATGAGATCGCGGCGCGCGCCGGCTACACCCACGGCGTTATCGACGCGCATTTCGACAGCAAAGTCGATCTGGGCGCGACGGTGCTGGACGAGGTGTACCGGGGCGTGATCGAACGTCTGGGCCTGGTGCGCGTCGACACCGCCGATCAGCTGGTCTCGGTCGTATCGACCTGGGGGTTCCTGGCGGTGACGCGATCCGGGTGGATCCCGCTGGAGTTCTCGCTCACCGAGTCCACTCCCGAGCGCGCGATCCCGCTGACACGGCTGGTCGCTGCGCTCGGCGATTGGCTCACCGCCGCCGCCGAGAGGATCGGTGCGCCGTCCACCGACGACTGTGAGGTGACCGTTTCGCTGTTGGTGTGCGTACTCGCGGGCCTGGTGACCCAGCACCCCGATCCGGCCAACATCACCATCGCGATGGTGCGGAGCTACGTCGAACTGGCGCTGAGCACCATCGTCGGACCGCGCCGGATCGGCAGCCCGCCACCACCCGCGCTCGAACGGTCACCGAATCGACCTCCTGGCGCACCCGCCTCTCACTTCTCGTCGAGAGGCAGGTGAGCGCGGCCCGTGTCCTCCGATCTGCTCCGAAATGGCGTCCGAGCGCGAGCGCAGCGGTATCGCAACATCTGCCTTGCCTCAGCTGGAAGCGCTGGTCACGCTGTGCCGAAGTTCACCCGAGGTGCGAGTCTCCCTCGATCCCGTCCTCCAGGAACGGATGCCCGGTCTCGCCGTCGACGGCCCTTGCGTCCTGCTGATCCTGCGGCGAGGGAGATCGCTCGTGCTCGACCCAACGAGCCTCGACCGCGCGACGGTGCCGACCGCGGAGACCATCTACGCCCGCCACGACCGGCGTCGGGTGCGCGTGAGCCTTTCGCAGCTACGCATGGCGATGAGCCTGTGGTATGCGGTGAACCCCTGCACCACAAAGGAACTGACCGCACGAGGGCCGGTGGCCACGACCGTGCGCACGTTGCGCAGCCTCGAGAACAGAAAGCTCGTGCGCTCGGGGACGAAGCCCGACCCGGACACCGGCCACCTGGTGACGGTCTACGACCTCACCGACGCCGGACACGCCTTCGTGTGCGGCCTGGTCGCCGACACCCCAGTGACACCCCCGGCTGGCCCGACCCGCGTGCAGGCACCCGCCACAGCGCAGAGGACCACGGCGACGGTGGACACGACCCGCGCGCCCGCGTCGAATTCACCGACGTCGGTCAGCGAGGTGCTGGACTTCTTCGCACGGTGCCCGCGGTGCGGCTATGCGGCCACCGCGACGCGCACGACCCGCGAACGCGACGGCGAGCAGGAGATCTCGCTACATCCGACCTGCGGTCTGCCGTGTGGATGGAGCGGACCCGTGCACAGCTTCCGCGCGAGAACAGCGCGCCGGTAATCGGCCGCCCGCGCTTTGCCGGCATGGAGTTCCTGGGCGCGGGCCCCTGTCTCGACAGCGACCACGAGGCCGCATTCCTGTTGATCACGTGGGCGGACGCCGAGGTGCGGGTGCGGCGCTCGGTTTCGCGCCACCTGAACCTTGCCCGAGCTGAGAAGGGAAGGAGATAGCTATGGGTATGGCTGATGAAGAAGGCTGGGATGAGCCGACCCCCATCCAGAGGTTCCGTAGACGGGTGCTGGAGTGGGAGACACTTTCTCCCGGCGATGCCCGAAAGCTGCTGCGAGCACCGATTCCGGCTGCGTTTCCCGACGATGGGCGCAGAATCCGAAAAGCCTGTATCGAATACTTGCGGCTGATCGGCGATCCGCAATGGCAGCAACGCATGGCCGACCTCGACCTCTCCGGATTCCATCGGTACTGGGCGGATTACGACCCCGTGAGGTGGGGGCCTTGGCGTGAGCCCACCACCCCGCTCCGGCAGTACTTGAACGCCCTGAGATTCTGCGATGAGGACGGGCGGGTGCTGACCGCGGTACACCTGCGCAATCAGGGCGCTCCAGCACCCGTAGCAGCCGACGGGGAGGAGATCTGCCGAGCCTGGTGCCAGCTACGAATTCTCATCGGCGACCCCCGAGGACCCCAACTGCTGCACGAGGTGATGACGTGGTGAGCCTCCATCGGATCGCGCTGCGCCGCAACAGATCAGGCCCGCGCTGCACGCAGTCGAATACACCACGAGAGCCACGCACCGGAACGGAGTGGGAAGCGACGCCTGGGCAGCCTCCCTCAGCTATGGCAGGGCCTGCGGCGGACGATGTCCGCTACGGGTGCGCCCTGGTCGGTAGCTGCGATCGGCGGCGGATGCCACCGCGAGATCGCTCACCGGATGCGGAAGGGGAGATCCGGTGAGCCGCAGACGGGGCCGTGCTCACGCGAGCGTCGAGAAGATCGCGCTGGTCGATCCTCGGCGCGCGCACTGCGGGCGGGTGCACGATGTGTTGCTCGGTGCCGGAAAGGATTCGTACTGGACCGATCTGCAAGTCGGCGAACGGCTCATCACCGAGGTCCCCGAATTCGGTCTCGCGGCGCAGGCGGCCCGCATGTTCCTGGCCAGAGCCGTGCACGACGTGGCTGCCGACGGTATCGCCCAGATCATCGAACTCGGGTCGGGTTACCCGTGCTCGCCGAATCTGCACGCGGTCGCCCGCCGCGTGCGTCCTTCGGCACGAACGATCTACCTCGACAGCGACCCAGTGGTTGCCGTGCACGGGCGGGCGTTGCTCGCCGACGAGCAGACCGAGTTCATCCACGCCGATATCACCGACACCGACACGATCGTGCGGGAAATCGCCGAGACGATCGATCCCGCTGGTCCGGTGGCGATCTGTTTCGGATTCGTGCTCGAGTTCATCGATGATCCCAGTGTCGTGGTCGAGGCGGTCACGACGATCCTTCCGCCGGGGTCGTGTGTGGTGCTCAGTCACGTCACCGCTGACCAGGACACCGGCCCGGTCGCGGACGCGGCCGAGATCTACCGGGTCAATGGGATCGAGTTCCGCCCTCGGCGGCGCGAGGAGATCGCCGCGATTCTGTCCGGCTTCGACCTGATGGAGCCGGGCTTGGTCGCGGTGCACAGCTGGCGACCGGATGTGGTGCGGGCCGGGTTGAACGACGCGGAGTTCGGGTGGGGGAACCCGACCGGAGAATTCTGCCTGGCCGCGGTGGGGAGGCTGCCATGACGGCTGGAGACCTTCCCCCTCGCGCGGGCGGTGAACCGCCGTGCATGGCAGCGCCGACAGTCGATGACGCATCCCACCGGCGCCGGTTCGCGGGCCGGACCTTGGACTGCCCGGATGTGTTGATCGTGGACGACGGCTATCTGAAGGCGACATGGCCGTTCCTGGCCGATCGCCTGCGCGGTGGACTTGTCGGGCAAGGGCACACGCTGCTGTGGGAGACCGTGGCCGCCGATGGGCGGCTGCGCAAGATTCCCGGCATCGGCGAGGTTCCGGCATTGGTGCTGATCGGCGTGGAGCCCGAACCGGCCGACATCGCGGCATTGTCGCGATTGGCTGTCGTTGCGGGAATCGGTGGTGTCGACCCGGCCATCGCCACGGCGCTGGCGGACCGCGGTATCCCGTATGTCGACGGGTCACGGGGCCACAGCGATTCACGCGCGGAGATGGCCATCGCGTTGATTCTGGCCGGGCTGCGGTCGCTGCCGTCCTGGCACACCGCGATGGTCGCGGAAGGCCCGCGCGCGTGGCCGCTGCCGAGCTGGCAGTACGTCGATCATCCCGGTTTCGTCAACGGAACCTTGCGCGGCAAGACTGTGATCGTCGTCGGACTGGGGCCGGTGGGAATGCGGGTCGCCGAGTTGTGTACCGAGTTCGGGGCGACGGTGGCGGTGTCCGATCCGGATGCCGATGAGGTCGAGTTCGCCGTACGCGATGTCCAGCGAATCGATCTGGCGCACGTGTGCGGAGCCGACATCGTCGTAGTAGCTGAGGGCTCACCGCGGTTGCGGGTGGCGAAAACGGCGGTCGATCGGCTGACAGTGGGGTCGCTGGTGGTCACCCTCGACGCGGCAGGGATCGACCTGGCGGCACTACGGGCACGGGTGCTGCGCGGGGAGTTGGCTTGGGCAACCGACGTGTACGAGACCGTCCCGGTGCCGCTGCATGATCCGATCCTCGGCCGCGACAACGTCGTGCACACCCCCGGCATCGCCGGACGAACCCGCGAGGCCAATTACAGCGTCGCTGATGTGTTGGCGCAGAACATCACCCGCGTCCTGTGCGGCGGCCAGCCGTGGCCGTGGGACGGCGTTCCGCGTGCCCGCTCGGACCTATCGCAAGACCCGGCGCCGAGCCCCGAGGGCGCAAAGGGCACGGGGGCTCAGACGTGAAATTCCGCTCGAGATAGGAGCTGCGGTGATCCTCTGGCTAAATGGAGCGTTCGGTGCCGGCAAGACGACCGTGGCCGAGCAGATAGTGGCCGACAACCCGCAGTGGCGGTTGTTCGACCCGGAGATGGTCGGCTTCCTGGTTCGATCGCAGTTCCAGGACTTCGGATTCGCCGACTTCCAGCAACTGCGGTCATGGCGACGGCTGACTCCGATGGTTGCCGACGAGATCGCCCGTGAGACCGGCCAGCACCTGGTAATCCCGCAGACTGTGCTGGACCAGCAGTATTGGCGAGAGCTGGTGACCGGAATCGGTGATCACGGGCACACGCTGCACCATGTGCTCTTGGATGCGCGGCCCGAGATCCTGCGGCAACGAATCTGCGATGACGAGGTGTTACATCGTGCTGCCGGGTGGCGTCTGGAGCATCTGTCGATCTTCCTCGAGGCCCGCACCTGGATTGCGCGTGAGGCCGACCTGGTCGTGGATACCTCCGCTACGAGCCCTCGCCGGACCGCACTTGTGATCGCCGACGCGATCCGCGGTTGGGTCGAGCAGGACAAGGCGGAACAGAGATCGTGATCTCCGAGACAGAGAGGCCGCGGAGCCGAGTCCCATAGCTGACTACATCGAGCAGTCGATAGCGGTGCATTCGCTGTTATGCACCGCCATAGACGGGCGCATTGTTCGCGAAAATGGTTGTATGGCAACTAATTACAGGTTGACACGCTGTATGACGTTGAATAACAATAGATTTGGAAACGATCGTCGGACGATTTGATCGGGGGGACGACACGATGACGCAGGTATCGACCGAGCGCGGGAACTTCTGGATATCGAGGTCATTCAACTTCTGCGCCAGCCATCAACTGTCGTCGCTGCCGGTGGAGCACAAATGCTCGCGGCTGCATGGACACAACTACACGGTCACGGTGGCTCTGGGCGCGGTGACGCTCGATGAGCACGGTTTCGTGACCGACTTCGCGAACCTGTCGCCGCTGGATGAGTATCTGCGCGCACGGTTCGATCATCGTCATCTCAACGACGTGGTCGACTTCGCGCCGACGAGTGAATTGCTGGCCCATCATCTGGGTTGCTGGTTCGTCGCCGAAGTCGAACCGAATTTGGGTGGCGCGCGTTTGATGTCGATGACTGTGAGCGAGACATCGCATTCGGCGGCGTGCTGGGAGAGGTTGTGACCGATGGCAACAGGATCGGATAGGGACGCGGTGGGGGATCGGCGGGGTGACACCGTCCTGGTCGCGGAGAGGTTCGTGTCGACCCAGGGAGAAGGTCCCTACGCCGGGCAGCGGTGTGCGTTCGTGCGGCTGTCGCGATGCAATCTGCGTTGCGGCTTCTGCGATACCAAGCAGACCTGGGATTGGTCGCGATACCGCCCGGCCGAGGTGTCGCAGCGGATACCGACAGCCCAGATCACGGAATGGGTCGCTGGCACGGGCGTGGATCTGCTGGTGATCACCGGCGGGGAACCGATGCTGCAACAACCGGCGATGGCCGCGATAGCGCAAGGGGTGAACGCGCGGGTACAGGTGGAGACCAACGGGACGATAGCGCCGATGCCGGAACTCGCCGAGCGCGTACAGATGTGGGTGGTTTCGCCGAAACTCGCCAATTCCGGTATGCCGCAGCCGACACGGATCGTGCCGGACGCGCTGGCGGCGCTGACCGCGACAGGGCGTGCGGTGTTCAAATTCGTCGTCGCCAACGTCGATGCCGATTTCGCCGAGATCACCGAGTTGCAGACCACCTATGGCCTGTCCCCGGTCTGGGTGATGCCCGAAGGTGAGACCGTCGAGCGTGTGGTGGCGGGCTTGGCCGCGATCCACGACAGGGCCGTGGCGCGCGGCTGGAACGTCTCGGGCCGATTGCATGTGCTGGCGGGAGCCCGATGAGCGTGTCAAACGGCGAGGCTCTGGCTCTGGA
The DNA here is from genome assembly GCF_019038455.1 of Nocardia noduli. Lineage (NCBI taxonomy): Bacteria > Bacillati > Actinomycetota > Actinomycetes > Mycobacteriales > Nocardiaceae > Nocardia > Nocardia noduli. Next base: position 6,002 of record NZ_JAFMPL010000109.1, on the reverse strand, counting down.
TCTGACCTGGGCCGGATTCGGTTCCTGTCTGCGGGCGATGGCTGCACGTGTCACCGCTGACGGGCGGCCCAGCGTGGTGGTGGGCGTGCTGCGCGGGGGGATGGTGCCAGCGGTGGCGTTGGCGCATCAGCTCGGTGTACGGGACGTGCGCGCGATCGGCATCGAACACACCCAGGACGAGGGCACCGACGCCGAAAAGTATCCGGAGCCGCGGGTGCTCGACCCGGCGTCGCTGGGTGTCTTCGCCCCGGGTGCCGATGTGCTGGTCGTCGATGACGTCGCCGGTTCCGGCGCGAGTCTGACTGTGGCCTGCTCGCTCATCCCCGACACGGTGGCGCGGGTGCGCCGCGCGGTGGTCGTGGTCAACACCGTCAACTGGGCGAAGGCGAATGCCGATGAGCCTCAACAGCATTGTCACTACATCGGCGCCACATGCGCTGGATGGGTTCGTTTCCCCTGGGAGGTTCGATGACTGCGGCAGAATGCCACGATGATCCGCGCCGTACGCGGCCGGGCACGCCGATGATCGGCGACTACAGCATCAATCAGATGGATGACTTCTACGCGGCCCTGGGAGTGGGCCAGGTCAAGGCGAGCGGCATCATGAACCTGATGCAGCGGCTGATCATCGCCGGGCATTGCCACCCCGGAGACAAGGTGGTCGACGCCTGCTGCGGTGGTGGCCTGCAACTGCCGGTGCTCTACCGCTACCGCCCGGATCTGGGCAGCTATCTGGGACTGGATATCAGCGCGGCGAACCTGCGCGGCGCGGTCCTGCGCCAACAGCAACTCGATGCCCACTACGGGCCGCAGTTCCCGATCAAGTTCCTGACCACCGACGTCTCCCAGCCCTGGGGCGTGGGCGCCGATATCGACGTCGTGGTCTACACCTCGGCGCTGGAACACCTGCCGTATCCGGCGGGACTGGCGAGCCTGGGCCAAGCGGCCAACGCGCTGAGCCCCGACGGTCGGCTGCTGTTGTCGACGCCGATCACCCCCGAAGGCGCACCGCTCCAATACCGCGTCCACGTCCACGAATGGCCCCGCGAACAACTGCTGGCAGCCCTCGATGAGGTGGGCCTGGCTGTCAAGGACGAGATCGGGATCCTGCCGCCGCCGGAAGAGGTGATCGTGCGGGCGCTGACCGACCGATTCGGCGACGGCGCAGCCGAGTTGTATCGGCAGCTGTCCGACCGCGTGCCCGATCACCTGCTGGGCCCGGTCATCGCCACGGTCCTGGGGGAATCATCGACCGAGAACCTGTATGTCTGCGTGCGCAAGGATCGATCGTGACCGCGCGCGCACCGCTGTGGTGCAGCGTGGAGGGGATCAACGGCGTCGGCAAGACCCATCTGCTGGGGAAGCTGACCCAGCGGTTCCCGGCGGGGGAATACGCGATGGTCGCCGAGCTGACCGACACCCGTGACGCGGTGCCGAGCAAAGTGATCACCGCCCTCTCGGGCGGGGACACGTTTCTGCGCACCGGCCATCCGCGCACCGAAACCCTGGCGCTGCTGGGATTGAAGGTCCGCGAGTACGAACAGATCCACTCTCTGCCCGATCCGCCCGCGGTGGTGCTCGAAGACCGCGGTGTGGACACCGTGGCGATCTATCAAGCCGCGATCTGGGGCGGGACAGACGCGACAGCGGCGCTGCGTGATCAGCTCGCCGACCTCATCAGCGCGACCGCGGCGATATGGCGGCCTCCACCTGATCGGGTGTTGCTGCTCGTCGACGATCTCGACGCCTGCGTCGCGCGATACGCCCGCCGTCGCGGGAGCCCGATCACGACCGAAGAACGAGCACTCATCGAATGCGCGGACCGAATGTATCGCGACCGTGCGCACCGTGATTCGCGCCGTTTCCGCGTCATCGACCGCGCCGGACGCGACGAGGCCGCGGTGGTGGAGCAGATGTTCGGCGAGATCATCGAGGCCGCCGGGGGGCCGCGATGATCTCGGCGGGCAAGACGACCACCGTGCTGTGGGCGCTGCGTAGCCCGTGTGACCTGGGCTGCCCGCACTGCTATTTCGGTGTGCTGGAACAGGATCGTCTCGAACCGCCGACACAGCCGGGCAAACTCACCCACCTGCCCCATGGTGATCTGGGACTGCCGGTGCTGTTGGACTTCCTCTCCGATATCGGCGAATCAGGGATCGAGCGAGTATTCCTCGCTGGCGGCGAACCCCTGAACTGGCCACCGGTAGGCCAGATCATCGCGGCGTTGACCGCCGCGGGAGTGCAGGTCGTGGTGTGCACCAACGGCCGCCCTCTGACCCGCCCGGCGATCCGGAAAATGTTGTACGACAACGGCGTGCACGCGGTCTCGGTCTCTCTGGACTCGGCCGATCCAGTGATCAACGACCGTCAACGCCCCACACGGGGTGGTCAAACCGACAGCTGGGCTCGGGTTGTCACCGGGATCTCCGCGCTGATCGATGAGCGCGGTGACCGGGCGATGAAGGTCGGCATCTACAGTGTGCTGACACGCAACACCCTGGCCGGGATGCCCGACACCGCGCGGTTCGCCGCCGAGCTGGGTGTGGATTATTTCGTCGCGCAGCCGGTCGCGCTCGACCCCGGCCACGAGCTGTTCGAGGAACTGGTGCTGCGTGAGCACGACGTACCGCTGCTCGAGGAGGTCTTCGGCGCGATTGCCGCCGCCGATCTCGGCATGAGCCTGCCAGGGGAGCTGTATCCGGCGCAGGTGGTCTCGACAGTGCGGCACCGATTGCAGGACAAACCCGGCTGCTACGGCGGACACCAGCTGGCATTCATCGAGCCCGATGGATCGGTGTGGGATTGCCCGTCAGGGCATATGATCGCCGCGCAGGCCGCCGCCGGTACCCAGCGAAGCATCATCGGCCACACCGCGGCCGAGTTGTTCGTGCCGACCACGTCCGTGCGGGACTGCCCGCTGTTCAGCGGCGATTGTGTGAACATGAACCCGCTGATGGAGTTCGACCGTGTCCTGGGGGCTCGGTGATACGCGCCGCCGCGCTGCGGCCGTCCGGCGAAGTGGACGCCTACGAAGACGAACTGGCGCGCTACCTCGGCGTCACCGACGTCGTGGCGGTCTCCTCCGGCACGACGGCATTGCAGACCGGCTTGTACGCGGCCGGGGTGCGTCCCGGTGACCGGGTGATCGTTCCCGCGCTGACGGTCGTGATGACGGTGGCCCCGGTGGTGGCGCTGGGCGCGCAACCGATCTTCGTCGACTGCAACGACGACGGAACCGATTTCGACCTCGATGACCTCACCGCGCACCTCGATGGCGCGACCGCGATCGTGCCGGTCTACCTGTGGGGGCGCGCACCCGACAGCGACGCGGTCCGCCACCTCGCCGCCCAGCACGGTATCCCGGTGGTCGTCGACGCCTGCCAAGCGCTGGGAACGATGATCGGTCGCACTCACGCCGGGTCGGATGCCACGGTGGGCTGCTACAGCACCCACCAGCTCAAACTGCTGTCCACCGGCGAAGGCGGCTTCCTGGCCACCGACGACAGCGAGCTCGCCGCCACGGCCCGCGCCTACCGATCCCACTGGCTCACCGCACCACCGGACAGTGCGCCGGCCTCGCGGATCGCCCACAATTTCCGGCTCGCCGAGCCACTGGCCGCGCTCGGCCGCGCCGAACTGGCAGGGCTGGACGAACAGATCAGCTGGCGCACCGAGCAGACTCTGCTGATGATCCGGCTACTGGCCGAGGTGAAGCAGTTGGAGGCGCTGGTCCCGCGACGACAGCGCTGGAACCACTACGCGCCGGTGTTCCGGCTACATCTGGACCGGCCGCGGGCCTTCGCCGAACACCTGGCCGCGTTGGATATCCCGGTGCCGAACTCGACGGGCACCTTCAAACTGATCCCACTGGATCAACGCCCGATGTTCGCCGACGAAACCGCCCCGCGCTGCACAACAGCGGCCACCGTACTGGACTCCATCCTCGCCATAGCGCTCACCCGCGCCGACGACCACACCCGCATCACGCAGTACGCCGCGATCATCGAGCAGGAGGTTCACCGATGGGTCGACGCCTGATCGACTCCCTGAGCACCGTCACCATGGCGGTGATCGACTTCGAATACACCACTCCGACCGGCGCACCGAAGGAACCCTTCGAGGTCGCCGTACAGGTACTGCATGTCGAGCACGGCAAGATCAACCTCGGAGCCGAATTCGAGGCATTGATGCGGCCCCCGGCTCATGCCGCGCTGACGGTGTTCGACACCGGGCAAACCGGCATCACCCCCGAGATGGTCGCTGAACAGCCCCCCGCGACGGAGGTGCTGGCGAGACTGGATCGCCGTTTCACCGCGGGTCCGTACGTGCTCATCGCCCACCATGCTCCCGCCGAAGCAGGAGTTCTGTCCGCCTATCGGCAGTCGTGCCCGAACCTGGCGCGACTGCCGATCCTGGACACCGTGCGTCTGGCACGGGACCTGTACCCAGATCTGCCCAAACACAGCCTCGACCAGATCATGCGCCACCTGGGCATCCCCGCACCACCCGACCGGCACCGCGCAGGCGCGGACGTGCGCCTCACCGCCGAGATCTTCATCCGAATGGTCACCGACTCCACCACATGGATGAACCTGGACCACCTGCGCGCCATCGCCGGCTACACCCCGCAGGCCCCGCCGCCGGAGCAAACCACGCTGTTCGACTGACCTCGGCGACCGTGCCCGCAGAAACGAGGACTCATGCCTGCTTCTACCCGCATGAATGAAAATGGTTCCGCACCAAAGCTGTTGAGTATCGAAGGGATCAACGGTGTCGGAAAGACCTATCTGACCGGGTTGGTCGTCGAGCAGCTCACCCGTGACGGCGAAGACCCGCCGGTAGTGCTCGAAGAGTTTTCCCGCCGATCCACCGATACCGACCTCGGCCGCCGCCTGCTGGGCACCCTGGTACAGGCATCCGGCGGCGAGCGGTTCCTGCGCGCGGGATATCCGGGTTCGGAGACACTGCTGCTGTTGGCGGTCAAGACCCACGACTACGAATCCGTGCTCGACCTGCTGGCCGCAGGGCGCACTGTGATCGAGGGACGCAGCCTGCACACCACCGCGGTCTACCAATCCCTGATCACCCACCCCGATGACGACAACGCCTACAGCTTCGCCACCACCTTGCTGCGCCACGCCGCGCTCTACCGGCCACTGCCGGACCGCACGGTGTTGCTGACCGACGATGTCGAGGCTGCCGTACACCGCGCGGAAGTCCGCAACGCAGAGACCTTCACCGCCGAGCAATGGGTCCTGCACCGGCGGGCGGCAGCCCTGTTCGAGCGCTTGGCCGCCGACGACCCGGACCGCTTTCTGGTCCTGGACCGCCGCGAACACGACACCACCGCACTCACCGCCGCGCTGCTCGAACTGCTGGCCCGGCCGGGTCCGAGTCCAGCGTGATTCGGACCCAGCCCGCGTCTCTAGGCGGGCAGCAGTGACCCGTGCCCACCGACCGTCGCTTCGGCGCGGTCGAGCACATCGACATGGGGAAAGAGGAATTCGGCGAGCCTGCGGGTGTCGTCGAACAGATCCAGATCAGCCAGTTCCTCGAGGCGGTACCAGCCGAACTCGTGTACCGCCTGCGCGACCGGGTCAGGGGAATCCGCGACCGCCACGTACTGGTGATCGAGATGCTTGTGCGGCTCGGCGAGATGATTGTCGCGCGGTACGTCGACCAACGTGGTCCACCACGGCTCGACCACCACTTCCAGTGGATAGCCCTGCGGCAGAGGAACACTCGCGCGCCGCAGCAGCCGAACTTCCAGCCCGGACTCCTCGACCACCTCACGCAACGCCGCCTGGGCAGGGGTTTCGTCGTCCTCGACGTGACCACCGGGCACCATCTGCTTGCCCAACCGCGGCTGTAGCACCAGACCGATCTTCCACCCCTCGCCCTCGAACCGGCAGAACACGAAGGTAGAGGCCGTCGCGTGCACTTTCATCATCCAGAATCACCCCAGGACAGGTCGGTGTCGGTCCCCGACATCGTGCCAGACC
>NZ_JAFMPL010000108.1:0-28273 GCF_019038455.1 Nocardia noduli | reverse complement strand
GTCCTCTATTCCGGGGTAGATCACCTGCTGTTTTCCGGTCGCGAATTCATCCACAGCAGGCGAGTTATCCACATTCGGCATATCGGGGCTGTCGCACAGGCGCCATCTCAACCACGCTGACCTGCATGGATTCCACTCCGGATCGGATGGCCACCACCCCGCCCGCCCTTGTTCTCATCGGGGATACGCGGCTGCGCGACGAGGTCCGCCGTATCGCGGCCGCCGCCGAACGCGCACTCGACGAGCGCGATGTTCCCGTCGGCCGTCACACCTGGGCTTCTGCCCCTTTGGTGATCCTCGACACACCCGCTGCCACGGCCTGTGCCGAGGCCGGAAACCCCCGGCGAATCGGCGTCGTCCTGGTCACCGAGGGCGAACCGGAACTGGCCGATTGGCAGTGCGCGGCGGCGGTCGGCGTGGAGCGGGTGATCGCGCTGCCCGGCGCCGCCGTCGGGCTTATCGAGAAGTTTGCTGAGCACGGTGAGTACCGCGCGGGAGACGGTGTCGTCGTGGCGATCGCGGGTGCGGGAGGCGGCGCGGGCGCCTCGGTTCTCGCGGCCGCGACAGCGCTGCGTTCGGCCGCGCGCAAGTTCCGTCCCGACACCGTCCTGGTCGACGGAGCGCCGCTCGGCGGTGGCCTCGACCTGCTGCTGGGCATCGAGACGGTCTCGGGACTGCGCTGGCCCGATCTGGTCGTCGAAGACGGTCGGGTTTCGGCGGGCGCACTGCACGACGCCCTCCCCGCCGCCGCGCCAGGACTGTGCGTGCTCGCCTGCGGGCGCGGTGGTGCCGGCCGATTGCCGGGGGAGATCGGCGCCGCCGCGGCCCACGCTGTGATCGAAGCAGGCCGTGCCGCAGGCGATCTCGTCATTTGTGATGTTTCGGGCGAGCGCGGCCCGCACGCGGACCGGATGATCGACTGCGCGGATCTCGTCGTGCTCGTCGTTCCCGCTCAGCTGCGCGCCATCGCGGCGGCCGAATCCGTGGCGACGCGGATACGTCAGCGAAATCCCAATCAGGGCTTGGTGGTTCGTGGACCGGCACCCGGCGGACTACGAGGAGCGGAGGTCGCCGAACTCCTCGACCTCCCGCTGCTCGCCGCCGTCCGAGCCGAAGGCGACCTTCCCGCCCGGCTGGAAAGGGGCGGTCTCACCCTGCGGCGCGGCCCCTTGCGCAGCGCGGCCGACGCGATCCTCTCGGTCCTGAGCGCACCCGCCGTTCAGGGGGTGCGATGACCGGGACCGGAGATTCCCGCACCGGTGCGGACTGGCAGACCGGTCGGCGTTCGGCGGCGCAGTCCCGCTCCGAACCGACCGGCCGAGCGAGTACCGGCCGTCTCACCGCCTGTCGTGGGTGCAGGGCACGCTTCGCGCGAACAACGGGTCGGCCGCGATGAACGCGGCGACTACGAACACGGTGGTGACGGGGGAACTGCTCGACCGGGTCCGCGAGCGATTGGCGAGCGGTTCGGCCGATCCCGACCCGGCGCAGGTGGTCGCCGCTGTCCGAGCCGAGGCGGGCGGCGTACTCGGCGACACCGATCTGCTCCGCGCGTTGCGCCTGCTCCAGACCGAGATGACCGGTGCGGGAGTGCTCGAACCGCTGCTGCGCGACCCGGAGGTCGCCGATGTCCTCGTCACCGCACCGGACGCGGTGTGGATAGATCGCGGCCGTGGGCTGGAGAAGACCGAGGTCACCTTCGCCGACGAGGCGGCGGTCCGCCGCCTCGCGCAACGGCTTGCCCACTCGGCGGGACGTCGTCTCGACGACGCGCAGCCGTGGGTGGACGGCAAACTGCCGGGAACCGAAGCGGCGCTCGGTGCTTCGTTCGGCGTGCGGCTGCACGCCGTGCTCGCCCCGATCGCGCACGGTGGCACCTGTCTGTCGCTGCGCGTTCTGCGTCCCGCGACCCAGGGTCTGCCCGCCCTGGTATCGGCCGGTTCGATCCCCGTCGAGGTCGAACCACTGCTGCGCGACATCATTCGGTCGCGCCTGGCATTCCTCGTCGTCGGTGGTACCGGCGCGGGAAAGACAACCCTATTGTCGGCGCTGTTGGCCGAGGTGGATTCGCGGGAGCGGGTCGTCTGCGTGGAGGACGCCGCCGAACTCGCGCCACCGCACCCCCATGTCGTCCGGTTGGTCGCGCGCACCGCGAATGTGGAAGGCATCGGAGCCGTCACGGTTCGCGACCTCGTCCGCCAGGCGTTGCGGATGCGGCCCGACCGCATCGTCGTCGGCGAGGTTCGAGGAGCCGAGGTCGTCGATCTCCTGACGGCGTTGAACACCGGCCACGACGGCGGCGCGGGAACCGTCCACGCGAACTCGCCGCGCGAAGTCCCGGCCCGCCTGGAGGCGCTCGCGGCCCTCGGAGGCATGGACAGGTCGGCCTTGCACAGCCAACTGGCCGCCGCCGTACAGGTCGTTCTGCACGTCCACCGCCGCGCCGACGGATCACGCGGATTGCGCGAGATCGGGGTCCTCGAACGAGACCGGCACGGACACGTCCGGGTCGTTCCCGCATGGCGCTGTGACACCGACGCCACACCGGCGCGGGCCGCGCTCACCGGTCTGCTCGCGGAGCGGGCCACGCCCTCAGCCCACGAGGGTGCGCGGTGACGGCCGCGGCGGTCAGCCTGGCGTTGGCACTGGTGATCGCACCACGGCCCGCCGCGACTCGACGTCGGGAACGGCTGTTCGGGAACGCGCCGATCGTTCGACACGGCACGCGCCGCCTCGCGGTCGGTATCGCGGTCGCGATCGTCGCCGTCGTCATGGCGCTGCTCGGAATCGGCCCGGTGATCGCCGGGGCGCTGGTCGGAGCGACCGCCGTGGTCAGGGCGCGGAAAGTGCGTCGCGATCGTCGGCGTGCGACCGAGAACACTCATCTCCTGGAAGCCCTCGAGGCAGTCATCGGGGAATTGCGGGTCGGCGCGCATCCGGGTACCGCGGCAGGCGTCGCGGCGGAGGAAGCACGGGGAGTCGCCGCGCACGCGTTCGCGATCGGTGCGGCGCGCGGCAGGCTCGGTGGTTCGGCGGCGGAGGGATTACGCCTGCCGGATGCGGTCGTCGCCGACGAACTCGACCGCATCGCCGACGCCTGGCAGGTCGCCGAACAGCATGGACTCGCGCTCGCCGAACTACTCACCGCGGCCCGCACCGATCTGCTCGGCCGCATCCGATTTCGCGCGCGTACCGACGCCGCGCTGGCGGGTGCGCGTGCCACGGCCGCCGTCCTCGCCGGGCTTCCGCTGCTCGGTGTCGGTCTCGGCCAGCTCATGGGCGCCGCGCCACTGCGGGTGCTGTTCGTTTCTGGTCCGGGAACGATCCTGTTGCCGCTCGGCGCGGGACTGATCTGCGCGGGTCTGCTGTGGACCGATGCCATCACGGGAAAGGCACTCGTATGAATCGCCGTGGGATGTGCTCGAAGTCGATGAGAGGAGGGTGGGGTGCTCGTCGCCGCGATCGCTTTATTACTGCTCGCCGTCGCCGTGCTGGTTCTGCCGGGACGGGTCGCCGTCGACCGACGATTGCGCGCGGCGAATCCGCACGGCGCGGAAACCTCGGCGCGCGGTCGACTGCGGGTCGAAACGACCGACCCGCTCGCGGTGTCCTCGGTATTCGACCTACTCGCAGCCTGTCTACGAGCCGGTATGCCGATGGCGGGTGCCGCCGCGGCCGTGGCTCCCGGTGCGCCGGAAGTCCTGCGCGAAGCGCTCGTTCGCTCGTCCGGCCTGCTGGAGCTCGGTGCCGACGCGACGACGGCGTGGGAACGCGCGGTGCGCGACGCGAGTGGGCGACCGGGCGCCGAGGAGGTCGAAGCGCTGGCGCGGATGGCGCGGCGCTCGGCTCGCTCCGGCTCCTCGCTCGCCACGGCCATCGGCGAATTGGCGGAACAGCGGCGCGGTGCGGCGGCGGATGTGGCAGCCGCACGCGCCGAACGTGCGGGGGTGCTCATCGCGGGGCCGCTCGGCCTGTGCTTCCTGCCCGCATTCCTCTGTCTCGGCATCATTCCGGTCGTGGTCGGCCTGGCCGCGCACGTGCTCGGCGGTGGTCTGCTCTGACCGCTTCCGGTCCATCGGTCCTCGCGTGGTTCCGGGATGCCAGGGCGACGACCGGCCGGAATCGGACCGGGTGGCGCCCGCACAAGTTGTGGCCCGCCGTTACGTCACGTGCTGATCGGTCGCACAGCACGCGGTCCTGGGATACGTACTCCGCGTACACCGCCGAGCCGATCCGCATTGCGCGGGTCGAGGTGCACGCCGAGTCGGAGTGCGCGAGTTCACCCACTGTCGGAACTTGCCCGCGCGGAGCAGCCGCTCGGGCCGAGGGGAGAGGGGCACATGGTGCGAAGCGACGATGTCGCGGATGCGGTGAAACATGGGGCGGAGGCGCGATTCGAGGGGGCACCGGCCTTTCGTCTCCCGAACGCGCGGGTCTCCGGCGTGGCGAGGGCCGCTCCGGTAATGCCGTGCGATCCGATCAGGCCGGTTTCGACCGTTCATCCGATCCGTTCCGCACCACAGCGAATCCAGCTGTCACTGTGGAAGATTCGATACCGAATCATGCGCGCGGTGGTCACCGAGGAGGGCATGTCCACCGCCGAATACGCGATAGGGACCATCGCGGCGGCGGCATTCGGCGCGGTGCTGTACGGCGTCGTCACCGGCGATTCGATCGTCGACGCGCTGACCAAGATTATCGAGCGGGCGCTCGACACGGCGGTCTGACCTCGCGGTTCCGGCGTTGTGGTAGGACCGTTCTGGTGGAAGAACGGGGCGCGGTGACGGTCGAGGCCGCCATCGCGTTGACGGCGATCGTCGCGGGTGTCCTATGTTGTCTCGGAGCGTTGCTCGCGGCGTCGACACAGGTGCGCTGTGTCGACGCCGCTCGCGAAGCCGCACGTCTCACCGCGCGCGGCGACCACGAGAACGCGACCGTCGTGGCCCGCCGGGTCGCACCACCGGGCGCGGAGATCACCATCCGCGGCGGAGGCGAGCACATCGTCGCGGTGGTCTCCGCCGAAACCCCATTACTCCCAACCCTCGTCCTACGAGCCGAGGCGGTCGCGGCACCCGAGCCGGGGACGCGATGAGGGTGCGGGCGCCGTTCTCACGCGGGCGCACCCCCATCGCGGACCGTCGCGGGGTGATCGCCTCGGGCGGGTGTGGGCCGACCGAATCGGACCGTCGCGCGCGGTGGGATTCGGACCGGGGCGGGGCGACGGTTCTCGGGTGCGTGGCGGTCACCGCGCTGATCGCGGTCACGCTGATGATCGCTCAGGTGGGTGCGGTCGTGGTGGCGCGGCATCGGGTGCAGGCCGCGGCGGATCTCGGCGCACTGGCCGCGGCGGGTGCGCTGGTGGCGGGAACGGAAGTGGCGTGTGCCGAGGGAGAAGAAGTAGTACATCTCATGAGTGCGCGGATGCGCGGTTGTGAAGTTGTCGAATGGGATGCCGTGATCAGCGCGGAAGGGAATGTACCAATAGGTCTGTTCGGGCACCGTTCCGTTCGCGCTGTCGCGAGAGCGGGGCCGTTGACTGATCAACAATGACCGGTGCGTATAGGCACCGATCAGTGGTAGTGCGCGACGGGGTTATTTCACCAATAGGGTGGTCGAATAATCGCGGTATTGCATCAATTCTCGGAGTGTTCGTGGAAATGCGGTGAAGGTAACCGCACGTCGGACGCGAATGCGTGTGGCAATAAGCCAGTTAACATGAAACTAGTCCTCTTTATTCGGACCCGGCGAGCCGCCCGGTGGCCGGGGAGGCGTGGGAGGGCTCCCGGTAGCTGACAGCTGGTGACCTCGGCTCACATCGCCGGCCGGTCACGCCGGGAGCGCGCCCGGGTCACGAATCGAAAAAGCGGTCTCGACCGGGCGGAATCCCGGTCTCGTCGCCGTCGAGTTCGGCCACTACGGCCGCGAGCAGACAGACCGCCCCGGCCTTGTCGAGCGGGTGGTTGCCGTTGCCGCATTTGGGGGACTGGACACAGGAAGGGCATCCGGTCGCGCATCCGCACGAATCGATGGCTTCCAGGGTGGCCGACAGCCATCGGCGCAGCTGAACGAATCCTCGTTCGGCGAAACCCGCGCCGCCTGCCTGCCCGTCGTAGACGAAGATCGTGGGGAGGCCGGTATCCGGGTGCTCCGCGGTGGACACGCCACCGATATCCCAGCGATCGCAGGTCGCGACCAGGGGGAGCAGGCCGATTGCCGCGTGTTCGGCCGCGTGCAGGGCTCCGGGGACCCGATGCGGTGCTATCCCGGCGGAGGCCAGCAGCGCCGGTGTGACGGTGTAGAGAACGGCCCTGGTCGGCAGGATCTGCGCGGGCATCTCCAGTTCGACGAGGCCGAGCGTTTCGCCGGTGACAAGCGTCCGGAGGTAGCCGACCACCTGACTCGTCACCCTGACCTGGGCCAACGCACTGGTCACCGCTCCGTGTCGGTGCTGTTCGGTGATCGCGTCGACGGCTATCGAGGTCAGTTGCCTGGCGCTGGTCGTCCATCCGGGTTCTGCGGCGTGGACGAACGCGACGCCGCCGTCGAGATCCAGCTCATCGACGACATAGGTATCGCCCTGGTGCAGGTGAACGGCCCCTTCGTGGAGGGTGGCGGGCGCACGGCCCGCGTCGGCGGTGCCGAGCAGCCTGCCCGTTTCCGAGTCGACGATCGCGACGGGTGTGCCGATACCCCCGCGCACATCCACCGCGTCGTGCGGCTGCGTTTCGGCGGTCACGTACCAGCGCGCGTCCGAGCCGGTGGATCGTCGACGGATCATGCCCTGAGCTGCGAGTTCTTCGAGGACTTCGCGTGCGCCGAACGCGTCGACCTCGGCATCGGTCAGCGGATGTTCCATGGCCGCGCACAGCAGTTGCGGGCCGAGCACGTAGGGATTGCTCGGATCGGTGATGGTGGCTTCGATGGGTTTGTCCAACAGCGCGTCCGGATGGTGCACGAGATAGGTGTCGAGCGGATCGTCCCTGGCCACGAGCACGACGAGCGATCCTTGCGTACGTCGCCCCGCCCGGCCCGCCTGCTGCCAGAACGAGGCGACAGTGCCGGGGAAACCGGAGACGATCACGGCATCCAACCCCGCGATATCCACCCCGAGTTCCAGGGCATTCGTCGTCGCCGCGCCAAGTAGCGCCCCGCTCGACAACGCCGCTTCCAATTCTCGGCGGTCCTCGGCCAGATATCCGGCCCTGTAGGCGGCGATCCGGGTGCTGAGCTGCGGGTCTACCTCCGCGAGACGCCGTCTGGCGTCCATCGCGGTCAGTTCCGCGGCCCGCCGGGATCGAACGAAAGTGAGCGTGCGCGCGCCCTCTGCCACCAGATCGGCCATGATCCTGGCCGACTCGGAGGTCGCCGACCTGCGGACCGGAGCCCCGTTCTCCCCGGTCACGGTGGTGAGCAGGGGCGGCTCCCACAGCGCTACCGTGCGCGGACCCTGCGGTGAGCCGTCCTCGGTGACGGCGACGCACGGTGCGCCGATGAGCCGTGACGCGGCCGCTTCGGGTTCGGCGGTGGTCGCCGAGCAGAGGATGAAGACCGGATCGGCGCCGTACCGTGCGGCGACACGTCGCAACCTGCGCAGCACCAGCGCGACGTGCGAACCGAAGACTCCCCGGTAGGCGTGGCATTCGTCGATGACGACATAGCGCAGCCTGCGCAGCACGCGGGCCCAGCGTTGATGTGAGCGCAGTATCCCCAGGTGCAGCATGTCCGGATTGGTGAAGATCCACCGTCCGTTGGCGCGTACCCACTGCCTTATCTCGGCCGGAGTATCACCGTCATAGGTGGCGGGGTGAATATCGCGCAGTGGTCCCACGTGGGTCAACGATCCGATTGCCCGCAACTGATCGGCGCCCAATGCCTTTGTGGGGGATAGATAGAGCGCGGTGGCGCGCGGGTCTTGCAGGAGGGCGGTCAGCACCGGCAGTTGGTAGCCGAGCGACTTGCCGGATGCTGTTCCGGTGCTGATCACGACGTTGCTGCCGCCTGCGGCGAACTCGGCGGTCCTGGTCTGATGAATCCACGGGGCGTCGACGCCGGTCTCGCGCAACGCGGTGACAACCTCGGGAGCGGCCCAATCGGGCCAGGTAGTGGTGCGTGCGACCCGCGCGGGCAGCTCGGCGACATGGGTGAGTCCGGTGTCGGAACCGGGCACTCCTTCCAGGACACGATTCAGCAACGATCGCCCGTATCCGAGGGGGTTGCCGGCGTTCGCTGAGGTCGCTCCGACGGCATGATTCACCTCCGAACGTCCACAACACGTGCGGAAAGTGTGAAACGTGCGTAGTTAGCAAGGTTCGGGCACCTTTTCGATACCCAATAGCGACCTGGGTCACAGCCGGATTGCTGAACGTGCACTCGGTTATCGCTAAGCAAACGAACCTCAAGTCTGGATTCGGGCATTGTGTCCCTTACCTGCGCATTCGCAAGATCAAGTTTTTTGCAAATTGTCGGTAACTCGACTGTTGAATTGCTCGAAGACATGGTTCACTGGTTCCTGGTCGCAAGCTTCTGTGTTCGAGGGACGGATCCAAAGTCCAAACCGTCAGCAGGATCGATGTTGCGAACGGTGTGCTTGGTTGCTTTCCTGCAGGGGGAACCAACAGTACAGCGCTCTCAACGGGCCCGGTGGACGAACCCAGTTGTCCGCCGTTCCGGTAGAAAAGAGAAGGAACAGAATGGCACAGGGAACTGTGAAGTGGTTCAACGCGGAGAAGGGGTTCGGCTTCATCGCGCCCGAGGACGGGTCCGCTGACGTCTTCGTCCACTACTCCGAGATCCAGGGGTCCGGCTTCCGTACCCTCGAGGAGAACCAGAAGGTCGAGTTCGAGGTCGGCCAGGGCACAAAGGGCCCGCAGGCCACCGGAGTTCGCGCGCTCTCCTGAGCGACGCCACGATTCAGCTCGTCCCTCACCGCCGGTAACGGGGGTGAGGGACGAGCTATATCTGGGGTAGGACACGATCCGATACACGCCGTGCCCGGACATGTCGCGGCGGGTGTGGTCGGGCACACTGCATACTGAACGGCGGTGACCACGTACGCTCGGTGGTTCGAGTCGCAAGCACTCGAACGCAGCCGGCGTCAAGGTATAAACGTGTCTGGTAGCGGCTCGAGTAGTAGCCGCTGCTGTTTACCCCAGCCGCGCATTGCGCGTAACAGCGTCGCGCGGGTCGAGAAGGAAAGGTGTATTCGCCGGTGGCAACACGAGACCGCGGTGCAGCCGACCAGGGCCGTCCCCTGCGTCGTCTCGTGATCGTCGAGTCCCCGACCAAGGCCCGCAAGATAGCGCCCTATCTCGGGCGCAATTACACGGTCGAGGCCTCTGTCGGTCATATCAGGGACCTTCCGCGCGGTGCCGCGGATGTCCCCGCCAAATACAAGGGGCAGTCCTGGGCCCGCCTCGGTGTCGATGTCGACAACGACTTCGAGCCGATCTACGTGGTGAGCCCGGATAAGAAGGCCAAGGTCACCGAGCTCAAGAGTCTGCTGAAAGACGCCGACGAGCTCTACCTCGCCACCGACCCCGACCGCGAGGGCGAGGCTATCGCCTGGCATCTGCTGGAGACGCTCAAGCCCAAGGTGCCGGTCCGCCGGATGGTGTTCCACGAGATCACCGAACCCGCGATCCTCGCCGCCGCCGCCGATACCCGTGAACTCGACTCGGATCTGGTCGACGCGCAGGAGACCCGCCGCATCCTCGACCGTCTGTACGGCTACGAGGTCAGTCCGGTGCTGTGGAAGAAGGTCATGCCGCGGTTGTCGGCGGGCCGCGTGCAGTCCGTCGCGACCAGGGTGATCGTGCAGCGTGAGCGTGAGCGCATGGCGTTCCGCTCGGCCGAGTACTGGGATATCGCAGCCAAGCTCGACGCCGGATCCGGCGACGAGAACACCACCAATCCGCGGACCTTCGGTGCGCGCCTGGTCAACGTGGACGGCGCACGGGTCGCCTCCGGTCGTGATTTCGGCCCGGACGGGCAGTTGAAAACGGCCAACGGCGTCGTCGTGCTCGACCAGGCCCATGCCCGCCGACTCGCCGAGGCGCTCGACGGAACCGCGCTGGTGGTCTCCTCCGCGGAAGCCAAGCCCTATACGCGTAAGCCGTATCCGCCGTTCATGACCTCGACGTTGCAGCAGGAGGCCGGGCGCAAACTGCGTTTCACCTCCGAGCGCACCATGCGGGTGGCGCAGCGGCTCTACGAAAACGGCTACATCACCTACATGCGTACCGACTCGACGACGTTGTCGGAGTCGGCCATCGCCGCGGCCCGTTCGCAGGCGACGCAGTTGTACGGCGCGGACTACGTCTCGCCGTCGCCGCGTCAGTACACGCGCAAGGTGAAGAACGCGCAGGAGGCACACGAGGCGATTCGTCCGTCCGGTGACACGTTCCAGACCCCGGGGCAGCTGCATTCGCGGCTCGACAACGACGAATTCCGCCTCTACGAACTGATCTGGCAGCGCACCGTCGCCTCGCAGATGGCCGACGCGCGCGGCACCACGCTGACATTGCGGATCACCGGCGTCGCCGGCACTGGCGAGGAATGCGTCTTCTCCGCTTCCGGCCGCACCATCACCTTCCCCGGCTTCCTCAAGGCCTACGTGGAGAGTGTCGACGAAGAGGCGGGCGGTCAGTCCGACGACGCCGAATCCCGTCTCCCCGCGCTGGAAGAGGGCCAGGGCGTCACCGCGGTCGAGCTGAATCCCGATGGGCACAGTACGAATCCGCCCGCGCGATACACCGAAGCGTCGCTGATCAAGACGCTCGAGGAGCTCGGCATCGGGCGACCGTCGACGTATTCGTCGATCATCAAGACGATCCTGGATCGCGGCTACGTGTACAAACGCGGTAGCGCGCTGGTGCCGTCGTGGGTGGCGTTCGCTGTCATCGGACTGCTCGAGGCCTACTTCGGCCGACTGGTCGACTTCGATTTCACCGCGGCGATGGAAGACGATCTCGACGCGATCGCCGGTGGGCGTGAACAACGCGGAAACTGGTTGTCCAGCTTCTATTTCGGTGGCAGCAGCGGTGCCGAGGGGTCGGTGGCGCGGTCCGGTGGGCTGAAGAAGATGGTCGGCGGGCAACTCGACGATATCGATGCCCGTGAGATCAACTCGATCAAACTGTTCAACGACGATCAGGGACGCGATGTCGTGGTCCGGGTCGGTCGCTACGGTCCGTACCTGGAACGGATGATCGTCAATCCCGATGATCCCGAGGGTGATTCGATCTCGCAGCGGGCCAACCTGCCCGACGATCTGCCCCCCGACGAGCTGACCAACGAGGTCGCCGAGGAGTTGTTCTCGACTCCGCAGGAGGGGCGCAAACTCGGTGTCGATCCCGAGAGCGGGCACGAAATCCTCGCCAAGAAGGGACGTTTCGGTGATTACGTCACCGAGGTCCTGCCGAAACCGGCCGAGGAAGCCGCGACACCCGCGAAGAAGACGGCCAAGAAGACCACGGGACCGAAACCGCGCATCAGTTCGCTGTTCAAGTCGATGGATCTGGCCACGATCACCCTCGAGGACGGGCTCAAGTTGCTGTCGCTGCCGCGGGTGGTCGGGACCGACCCCGCGTCGGGCGAGGAGATCACCGCGCAGAACGGTCGCTACGGACCCTATTTGAAGAAGGGGACCGATTCGCGGTCGCTGGCCGACGAGGATCAGATCTTCACGGTCACGCTGGAGGAGGCATTGAAGATCTATGCCGAGCCCAAGCGTCGCGGTGGACGCGCGGCCACCGCGCCGCCGCTGCGTGAACTCGGCAACGACGCGGCCACGGGCAAGCCGATGGTGATCAAGGATGGACGCTACGGCCCGTACGTCACCGATGGCGAGACCAATGCCAGTCTGCGCAAAGACGATGCGGTGGAATCGATCACCGATGAGCGGGCCTCGGAACTGCTGGCCGATCGGCGCTCGCGCGGTCCGGTGAAGAAGACCGCGAAGAAGGCGCCAGCGAAGAAGACCGCCGCCAAGAAGACGGCGGCCAAGAAGACGACCGGCGCGGCCAAGAAGGCTCCGGCCAAGAAGACGGCAGCGAAGAAGTCCTGAGGTGCGAACCGACGCACCGACCACGGTGAGTCGTGTCGGTACCTGCGGCTAGGGTGTATCGCGTGGCGGGTGTCTTCGATCGGTTGGTCGGCCAGGATGCGGTCGAGTCCGAGCTGACGGCTGCCGCGATCGCGGCACGCGCCGGTGTCATCGAGGGGGCGATGACCCATTCGTGGTTGTTCACCGGTCCCCCCGGATCGGGCAGATCCGTTGCCGCGCTGTGCTTCGCCGCCGCGTTGCAGTGCACGGACGCGGGAACTCCCGGATGCGGGCGATGTCATGCCTGCACGACGACGCTGGCGGGCACCCACGGTGACGTGCGCCGGGTCGTTCCCGAAGGGCTGAGTATCCGCACAGCGGAGATGCGCGGCATCGTGCAGATCGCCTCGCGGCGGCCGTCTACCGGCCGCTGGCAGGTTGTTGTCGTCGAGGACGCCGACCGGCTCACCGAAGCGGCGGGAAATGTGCTGTTGAAAGTGGTGGAGGAGCCACCGGATCGCACCGTCTTCCTGCTCTGCGCGCCGTCGGTCGACCCGGAGGACATCTCGATCACCCTGCGTTCGCGCTGTCGGCACGTGCACCTGGTGACTCCGTCGGTGCCCTCGATCGCCAGGGTGCTGCGTGAACGCGATCAACTGGACGCGAAGACCGCCGAATGGGCCGCCTCGATCAGCGGCGGACATGTCGGCCGCGCCCGCCGCCTCGCGACCGACGAGGCAGCGCGTTCGAGCAGAAAACGCGCCTTGGCTCTGGTCGGCGCAGTGTCCCGGCCGGGTGCCGCCTACGCCGCCGCCGACGATCTGGTGAAATCCGCCGATGACGAGGCCAAACAGATGAGCGCGACCCGCGACGACCGCGAGCGGGACGAACTCGCCACCGCCCTCGGCGCGGGCGGCACCGGAAAAGGCTCGGCGAGCGCGACCCGCGGTTCGGCGGGCGTACTGAAAGACCTGGAACGTCGCCAGAAATCACGTGCGACCCGCACTGGCCGCGACGCCCTCGACCGCGCCCTCATCGACGTCGCCGGGTTCTACCGCGACGCGCTCGTCGTCCGATACGGCGCGGCACGCAACGGCTCCGGGGTCGTCCTCACCCACCCCGATCTGTCCGATCAAATCCACGACCTCGCCGACCGGGTCCGCCCCGAAGGTCTGCTCCGCTCCATCGAAGCCGTCCTGAGCTGCCGCGAAGCACTCGACCTCAACGTCAAACCCCGCTTCGCCGTCGCCGCCATGGTCGCCTCGCTGATCGCCGCCCAATCCGGCTGACCACCCGTTTTCGCGATACGGGCACCGAGGCGATAGACTCGCGTGGCCGAAAGGCACGCCGCCTTAGCTCAGTCGGTAGAGCGCTTCACTCGTAATGAAAAGGTCGGGGGTTCGATTCCCCCAGGCGGCTCCATATTTCAGGGATCCACGTACGACGGCATTCCCTCGTTACCGCTTCTGGATCCGGTAACGCCGGAGCAGTGCTGTCAACTTCTCGTAGTCCCGCCCGCTGTTCAACTCGGCCACCGGTTTGTTCGCGCACAACTCATGGTGATCGCCCCACCAGCGCTGGGCTTTTGTCCCGGATCCGATAGCCACCGGGTGCGCCACATATCGTCTCCGGCTCACGAACCGATACCGCGACAGGTATCAAGCGAATGGTTCCAGCTCTGGACGGTTTTTCGTTCGACGAGCCGTGCCGTGCAGTTCGTCAGCCGCCGTCGGTTCGTTCTTTGCGGCGATCCACCGAATTCGGCGGCACTCGCTCGTCGCGCTCGGCCGAGGTCTGGTCGTAAGAGGTCCGAATTCAGCCGGAAATATCCTGTTCGGCGCACGTAGCATCGTGCGATGCGACCGCGCTGGATCATCGATGTCCACGAGGAGTTCCCCGGCTCCGCCATCGTCGCGGCCGCGCTCGATGATGCCCTGATCGTCGAGCCGCATGACGTGATGATGGGTCGTTGGCCGGTCGTCGAGGAGGGCCGCGCGATCGTCGGATACGGCACGATGTTGACGATGACGCGTCTGCGCCGAGTGTTACGACTCGGAGACGCGGTGTTCGACGACTACCCGACGTTGCGGTGCTCGTCCTACTACCGGCACGTCTACGACCTCCTCGGCCGCACCGCTGTCCTCGTGCCGTTCTCGGCGGTTCCACGTCTCCCGTTGCGGCGCATGTTCGGCGGTGACCGGGTCTTCCTCCGGAGCGATACGAACTACAAGCTGTTCCCCGCGGGCGTTCACGCGATCGCGGAGTTGGAGCGTTGGCTTCAGCTCTACGACGGATACCGGGACGAACTCGTCGTCGTGTCCGAGGTGGTGACATTCGAGTGCGAGTATCGCTGCTTCTGCCGCGACGGCCGCTTCGTCTGCGGGAGCTCCTATCCGCTCGAGCCGTATCTCCCCGTCCCGGACCACGTGCGGGTTTTCGCGGAGACCGCGGCGGCGCGCATGCTCGCGCAGGGTTCCACCATGATCACCGTCGATGTCGGCGTCGGCGACGACGGCGTGCTTCGCCTCGTCGAACTCGGCGGCGTGAACAGCTGGGGCGTCTACGGTTCGAACGTCGCCGACTTCATCGCCGCGATGGAAGCGGAGGCACTGGCCCGCGCGGATGCGTGACGAGAGTGCATGGCCCTCATCGGGTGTCGATCGGTGAGAATTTCTCGTTGGCTTCGGCGGACATTCTCGAATGGCTGGTTGCCCGAAGGAAATTCGTCAGTGCCGAGGTCGTGAAACCGGGGGGCAGGAGCCCGGCGGGCTTCATCGTGGACTCGCCGTGGGAGACCTGGAGTGAGGTCACCCAGGAGACGGCGGCGACCTTGCGGCGGCGGGTTCTGCCGTACCAGTTCAGCGCTTCGGGGATGGTGCGCGCGGAGGCCAGTGCGCGGCGCAGGACCATCGTGTCCAGTAGTGCCTGGTTGGTGCCCTGGGCGAGGGTGGGCGGCATCGTGTGGGCGGCATCGCCGAGCAGGGTGAATCGGCCGCGGCCCCATTCGCGCGGTATCGGATGGCGGAAGTGGGGGAAAGGGGACATGCTCAGGTCGTCGTCGGTCAGAGTGGCAAGCACCCGGTCGACCGGCTGGGACCAGCCGGTGAAATGTGACCGGATGGCGTCGATGGGGGAGTCGGGGTGGACGAAATCCGGGGTCCACGGCAGGTCGAACCACCACTGGAGGCTGCCGTTGCCCGCGGGCCACAGGCCGAGGTTGCCACCTTCGCCGATGATGATCACGCCGACGTCGCTGTCGGCGATTTCGGGCAGCTTTATCAGTCCTTGCCAGCTGCACCAGCCGGTCGGTGTCGCCTCCGGTGCGCTCATCGCGGCGCGCACCGTCGAGTGCTGACCGTCCGCGCCGATCAGCAGATCCCCCTCGGCCGATGTGCCGTCCGCGAAATCGACTCGCACGCCCCGGGGAGTGTTGGTCACGTCGACGGCGCGCGCATCGCAGCGGATTCGATCGGGCGGGAAACCGTCCATCAGTCGTTCCAGCAGCACCCGACGGGGAACCATCCGGGTGGGGGCTCCCATCCTGGCGCTCAGTGCCGTCACGTCGATCGCGGCGAGGCGACGTCCGCTAGCGGTCGACACGTGCACCGCCGAAAGAAGCCGACCGGCTCCGGTCATATCGATGCCGAGTTGGGTGAGTACCTTCGCCCCGTTGGGCCAGATGGTCACCGCACCGCCTCCGGCCCGCACAGCGGACGCCCGCTCGAATACGGTCACGTCGTGCCCGTCACGTAGCAATCCTCGGGCGATGGAGATACCGCCGACGCCAGCGCCGATTATCAGCGCCCGATGGGCCGATGGACCGGGGGCAACACTGTTTCGAGCCCTGTCACCTGTGTTCGACATTCACCACCTCAACCGATGTGGGGGCAGTTCGACCGGTTCACCGGGGCCACGAGTGGGGCGCGGGCGGCGCGGACGTAGTCGATCGCCCCGGAGTCATTGCTGAATGATAGCTATGAATATCGGTGTGGAAGAGATTCGCGCCGGTCGCAGTTCGGTCCGGCCGGGTCCTGGAACCGAACGTCATGCTCGCTGACGTGCGGGCTCGAATCAGTCGCGCGCGACATGACATTCCGCCGGTCGCAATGTGGTGAGGCCACGTCCCGGAGACCGAGGGTCATGCTCGGCGACGTGCGGGCCCGAATCGGTCGCTCGCGGCATGACATTCCGTAGGGCGAGCGGGACCGGACACGAGGTCGGTCGGCTCTTCGCTCGACACCCCTCGCACCATAACCCTCTGTATGCTCGAAGATGTTCCGGGTGACCGGAACCGGGATAGTGGCCCGCGAGCCCAACGCGCCCGCTACCCTTCGATCCGGGGGAAGCTCCATCGGATACGTAACCAGGAGCTTCCCCCTTCTCGATGCGGGGAAGTCGCCGTGGAATCGGACCCGGCGAAAATCGGGTCGACCAGGCAAATCTGACCGACCAACCGAAGCTGCTCGAGCAGTAGATGGACGCCGAATCGGCTCAGACGGCGGTGGCGGTCTGCTGGTAACTGCGGGCGACGACCTGTTCCAGTACCGCGTTGAAGCGGTCGGCGGCCTCGATATTGCCGAGATGGCCGGTGGGCCAGACGTGGTAGTCGGCGAGGAAACCGGTGCGGTCGAGCAGTTCGACGATGCGGCGGGACAGACGTTCGGGCAGGAGCAGATCGTTCGAGCCCGCGATGACCGTGGTGGGGACGGTCAGGTGTTCGGCGGAGTCGCCGAGATCGATGTCGAGCAGGGCGACGGCGTGCAGGCCGCGGGTGAGCGGGCGGCAGGACCGGATGACGCTCAGCGCGAACTCGACTTCGTCGGCGGTGGCGTTCTTGGTCATGGCACGGTCCTTGAAGACCGTGTTGGCCAGCCAACCGCCCGGCAGCGGCACGGGGGAGTACAGCATCGTCTCGGCGATGGCCGAGGGCATCCTGACGGTCGCGCCGAGGACGGTCAGCGGGCGGTCCGCGACCGTGAGCGGCTTGTTCAGGACCGGGATCATGTCGGTCTCGTGCCGGATCTCGCTGGCGGCGGTGTTCACGAGGACGACTTCGGAGGCGCGTTCGGCGACCTGCTCGGGGTAGCGGGCGGCCCATGCTTGCAGGGTCATTCCGCCCATGCTGTGGCCGACGAGGACGGCGCGCTTGCCCGCGGGCAGGGCCGCGTCGAGTACGGCGACGAGATCGTCGGCGAGGCTGGCGGGACCCAGCGGGACGCGGCCGAGTTCGCTCTCGCCGTGGCCGCGCTGATCGTAGGCGACGACGCGGTAGCGGTCGGCGAAGGCGTTGATCTGGGGATTCCAGTACTCGATGCTGCAACTCCACCCGTGCACGAGCACGAGGGTCTCGCCGTCGGCGGGGCCGTAGGCGTGCACCCGCAGGCGGGCGCCGTCGGCGGTGGTCACGGGGATGACGTCGTGGGGGACGGTCGGCTTGTTCAGCGACGCGGTGGCGAAGGTGCGGTTGCGCAGCGCAGCACGGTAGGCCGCGGTCAGCGGTTCGCTGCCGCGTAGTCCCGCTAGCGTCTTCATCGACGTGACCAGCATTCGAGCACTCCTTTGTGTCTGCCGTCACCGTACCCTGCAAGCTGGGGTGCTTGCTAGTGCAAGCGCTCGATGGCGGAAATCCTGGCTCGAACGGTCGAATACCCGATATTCGGTACGGCGAACACTGCTTTTCCGAACAAAAGATCTCGGGTACTCGACGGCCCGGCCGCCAGAATCGCACCGCCGGATCCGCGCTGTCGCGGGTGCGGCGGCTTGTACTACCGGTCGACCGTTCGCGCGCGGACAGGAGCTACCGCGGCTTCGTGGTCGGGCGGGTAGGGAGTGTCGTGAGTACGACGATCAGTCGGAGTCGAGAAGTTCGGCGATCATGTCCGGTATGACCAGACAGACCTGATCGTTCGGGTGGAAATCGCCGGGTACGTCGCGTCTGTGCGGCGCTTGGACGAAAACCACGACCGAACTTCCGTCACCCGGGTCTATCTCCACTGCCACCGCGCCTGCGATCTCGCCCTCCTGGGGGGCGTGCCAGTGACCCACATTCCCGAATTCGAGTCTGCGAGCCGAACTGACCCCATATCCGTCGAGCCGAAGAAATTCAGCGGCATCCACGGCCGAAATTTTAGTTCGAGCTGGGAAAACGCGGTATGGAAATGATCATGTTCGCTCGGTATCGAACTGGTCGCGGCCCCATCCGGGCCGCTCGGAGGCCGGAAATCGGTTCGGTGATCGCGGTCGCGGTGGCGGTGATCGGGCCGACGCGGCTACCGTTGTTCCTCGTGGAGAGCACGCATGTCGCACCGGGTGCGGACTCGGGGTCGGGGAGATTTCTGGCGCCGCCAAAGCATCGGGGTTGGCGAGCGATGCCGCTGCCGCTGCTGACGGCGGGTGCGGGTATCGGCGCGCTGGCGCTGCTGCATTTCCGGGACCCGCACGAGGAGGGGGCCTACGGCTACTGCCCGTTCTACGCCCTCACCGGTCTGTACTGCCCGGGCTGCGGTGGTATGCGGGCCGTGCACAACCTGACCGACGGACGGGTTATCGACTCGCTGCACAGCAGTCTGATCGCGATACCGCTGATACTCGCCCTCGCGGTGTGGGTCGGCGTGTGGACGAGGCACGCGTGGCGCGGTCAACGCCTCGTCGTGCCGAAGATGGAACGCAGCACCATGTGGGTACTGCTGTCCGTGATCGCGGTGTATTCGGTCTTCCGCAATACGCCGTGGGGATCCTGGCTCGCGCCGATCTGATTTCGGTGGCTCGCATCGGGCAAGCTTCGAATATGAGCGACACACTCAGGCACCGCGTCCGCGTCAAGTTGTTACGACAACTCGCCGAGGACGGCGTACCCGATTCCGAACACGACGATCCGCGCCGCATCGCGATCGAAACCGATCTGGACACGTTGGCCTCGGTCGCCGAGGACGATCCGCTCATCGAGGAACTCGCCGCCCGCTACCTGGTCTTCTGAATCTCAGCGGGCAGAGCTGGCCTGTCCGCCCAGCGGGGGCAGCGGGGGCAGTACCTCGGCGTGCAGCCAGGTGTCCCAGAGCGGGCGCAGCGGTAGCAGGCTGTAGTGGCCTGCCAGATCGGTGAACTCCTCGGTGGTGACCCAGCCGTGCCGGTAGCGGGCCGCCCATTCGCGCACGAGGTCGAAGAACGCCGCATCCCCGAGTTCCAGACGTAGGGCGTGCAGGGTCAGCGCGCCGCGTTTGTACACGCGGTCGTCGAACATGCGGCGCGGGCCCGGATCGCCGACGATGATGTCCTGCGGCTGGCGGAAGAGGTTGTGGCGCGCCGCTCTGGCCTGCTGATCGGCCGACGCGCCGCCCGAGGCCTCCGACCACAGCCATTCCGCGTAGCAGGCGAAACCCTCGTGCAGCCAGATGTCGCGCCAGCGCCGGATGGTCAGACTGTTGCCGAACCACTGGTGGGCGAGTTCGTGCGCGACGAGTCGTTCCGAACCGCGACGGCCGTCGCAGTGGTTCGCGCCGAAAACCGAGATGCCCTGCGCCTCGATCGGGATCTCCAGTTCGTCGTCGGTGATCACCACCGTGTAGCCGCCGAACGGGTACGGCCCGAATTTCTCGATGAACAGGTCCATCATCGCGGGCTGTCTGGCGAAATCGTGTTCGAAGTTGGCGCGCAACCGCACCGGTGCCACGGCGTGCATGGCGACCGGACTCTGCGCCGAGCCGACCCGGAATTTCCGGTACGGGCCGATCTGGATGGTGGCCAGATAGCTCGCCATCGGTTCGGGCTGCTCGTAGACCCAGGTGGTCTGGCTGGCCTTGGTCTGTTTACCGATGAGGGATCCGTTGGCGAGCGCGTAGTACGGAGTGTCGGTGGTGATCGAAATGCGGTAGCTGGCTTTGGAACTGGGGTGGTCGTCGCACGGAAACCAGGACGCGGCGCCGTTGGGCTGACTGGCGACGAGCGAGCCCTCGGTCAGTTCCTCCCAGCCGACTTCGCCCCACGGTCCGCGCACCGGTTTCGGTGTGCCGCTGTACAGCACGATCAGGGAGAGCACGCCGCCCGCCGGAATGCGCTGCTGCGGTGTGATCACCAGTTTGTTGTGCTGATGAGCGTATTTCGACGCCTTGACGCCGTTGACGAGAACCTTTGTGACGGCGAGCGATTGCGACAGGTCCACGGCGAAACGCGGTCGGACCTCGGTGGTCACCGCGGTGATCTCGGCCCGTCCGGCCAGGCGGTTGCTCGCCACCCGGTAGCTCAGTTCGAGTTCGTACCTGGAGACCCGGTAACCGCGATTGCCGTTCTGGGGTAGGTATTCGTCGATCGGGACGTCGTAGAACTTGCTCGGCATCAGCGAGCCGCTTTCGCTCGGCCCGCTTCCGATTCGGCCTCGGTTTCCGGCGCGCTCGCGATCGCGCCGGGCCAGGGCGAGATGGGATTGCCCCACCAGCGGGTCGACGGCGGCACCACATCGCCGCGCATGACCAGCGAGGCCGGTCCGATGGTCGCGCCCGCGCCGATCACCGCGGCCGGAAGCGCGACGCAGTGCGGGCCGAGAGTGGCTCCAGCGCCCAGGGTGACGGTGTCCATCGCCATGATCCGATCGTGGAAGAGATGGGTCTGCACCACACAGCCGCGCTCCACGGTCGCGCCGTCGCCGAGTGTCACCAGGTCCGCCTCCGGTAGCCAATAGGACTCGCACCATACCCCGCGTCCGATTTTCGCACCGAGTCCACGAAGCCACAGGTTGAGTACGGGTGTACCCGTCGCGGCGCGCGCGAACCACGGTGCGGCGACGGTCTCCACGAAGGTGTCCGCGACCTCGTTACGCCACACGAACGAGCTCCACAGCGGGTGCTCCTCCGCGCGAATACGTCCGACCATCAACCATTTCGCGGCGACCGCGCTGCCACAGGCGACCGCGCCCGCGGCCAACAGCACCACACCGCTGAGCAGAGCGGCGGGCAGATGACCGAGCAACTGCGCCAGCCAGGCCAGGGTGAACAGCACGCCGAGGCCGATGGCGAAGGTCACCAGCACCGGGACGAGTCGGCAGGTCTCCACCACGGCCCGCGCGATCTGTAGACGCAGCGGCGGATCGAAGGTGCGGTCGGAATCGCCGCCTTCGGAGTCGCGGCGCAGCCGGACCGGGGGACTGCCGAGCCAGGACGACCCCGCTTTGGCTTTGGACGGCGCGGCCGACAGGACGGCGACGAGTCCGTTCTTCGGCACCCGCCGTCCCGGGGCGGTCATTCCGGAATTGCCGAGGAACGCGCGTTTGCCGACCTTGGCCTCGCCGATGTGCAGCCATCCGCCGCCGAGTTCGTATCCGGCGATCATGGTGTCGTCGGCGAGGAAGGCGCCGTCGGCGACGGTGGTGAATTTGGGCAGCAGCAGCACGGTCGACACTTCGACACCGCGGCCGATCTTGGCGCCGAGCAGGCGCAGCCACATCGGGGTCAGCAGACTCGCGTAGAGCGGGAAGAGGAATGTCCGGGCCGAATCCAGCAGACGCTCGGTGGACCATGCCTGCCAGCCGGTCCGGCTGCGCACCGGGTGGTAACCCTCGCGCAGTCCGATACTGAACAGCCGCACCGCGACGATCGTCACCGCGGCGTAGACGGCCAGGCTCAGCAACGACGCGACGGGCAGGATGGCGAAGGCGCGGCCGAGACCTTCGGTCAGCGTCGTGGTGTCGCGGATCCACCAGGCGATGAATGCCCCGCCGGAGGCGAGTCCGATGATCGGGACGGCGGCGAGCACCATCGAGGTGATGCCGAAGATCAGCACCCAGTGCGCCGCGCGCGCCGGGGTCTCGTCGGGCCAGCGGTGCTGGGCCTTGCCGACCTTCACCGCGGGCGAGCCACCCCACTCCTGATCGGCCTTGACCTTGCCGGATACCGCGGAGCCGGGCGCGATCTCGGCGTTCTTCCCGATCTTGGTGCCGGGCAGCAGAATCGAGCGCGAACCCACCACCGCGCCGGGGCCGACGGCGATCGGACCGATATGGACCAGGTCGCCGTCGATCCAATAGCCCGACAGATCGACCTCGGGTTCGACACTGCACCCGTTGCCGAGTTCCAGCATTCCGGTGACCGGTGGCAGCGTGTGCAGGTCGACGCGTTTGCCGATCTTCGCGCCGAGCGCCCGGGCGAAGGGCACCATCCACGGTGCGCCGGAAAGATTCTCGGCGCCACTGGCCTCCGACAGTCGCACCGCCGTCCACAGTCGCAGGTGCACGTGACCGCCGCGCGGGTAGCTGCCCGGTTTCACATCGTCGAGCAGGAGCCTGGCGCCGAGGGCGCACAGTGCCATCCGGCCGGGCGGGGAGATGAAGAGCAGGAAGGCGATCAGCGCCCACCACCACGACAGGTGCGGCAGCCACGGCAACGAACCCGACCACGCGGCGATATTGCCGACGATGGCGAGCCAGGTGAGCCACTGCAAACCGGTGAGGGTGGTCAGCGGAATGGTCGCGAGCACCTGGAACACCTGGGCG
Source organism: Nocardia noduli (assembly GCF_019038455.1). Taxonomy (NCBI): domain Bacteria; kingdom Bacillati; phylum Actinomycetota; class Actinomycetes; order Mycobacteriales; family Nocardiaceae; genus Nocardia; species Nocardia noduli. Next base: position 5,750 of record NZ_JAFMPL010000108.1, on the reverse strand, counting down.
GGCAGCGGGGTGGGCCGCACGATGCGTTCTTCCGCGGCGACGACGGGTGCGCTGTCGTCGAGGAAATCGGCGAGCGCCCCGAGGCGCGGATGGTCGTAGAGTTCGGCCACGGTGATGTGCGGATAGCGTTCGCGCAGCGCGGCGACCAGTTGCGCGGCGGCCAGCGAGCCGCCGCCCACGTCGAAGAAATCGATATCGGGGGTGGTGACCTCCGCGCCGAGCAGCGCGTCCCACAGACCGGCGACCCACAGTGCGGTCTCGCTGAGTCCGGCTTCGGCCTCGATGTCCTTCTGTTTGGGCAGTGGCCACGGCAGCGCGTCGCGATCGACCTTGCCGGAGGTGCGCGTCGGCAGTTCGGCGACGACGGCCAGTCGCGGCACCAGCGGGGCCGGAAGCTGTTCGCCGAGACGCTCGCGCGCGGCTTTCAGGTCGTAGTCGCTGTCCGGGCCGGTCAGGTAGCCGACCAGGATCTTGTTGCCCGCCTTGGTACTTCGGATCGCCGCCGCCGCACCGGTGACGCCGGGCAGATGTTGCAGCGCGTTGTCGATCTCGCCGAGTTCGATACGGCGGCCGCCGATCTTGATCTGGTCGTCGGCGCGCCCGAGGAAGACCAGTCCGGCGCTGTCGTTACGGACCAGGTCACCGCTGCGGTAGGCGCGTTCCCAGCCCAGCGACGGCAGCGGAGCGTATTTCTCGGCATCCTTGGCCGGGTCGAGATATCGCGCCAGGCCGACACCGCCGATGACCAGCTCGCCCGATTCGCCCTCGGCCACCGGATTACCCGCCGGATCGACCACGGTGAGATCCCACCCGTCGAGCGGCAGGCCGATACGCACCGGCCAGGAGCCGTCGAGCAGTGCCGCGCAGGCGACGACGGTCGCCTCGGTGGGGCCGTAGGTATTCCACACCTCGCGCGCCGAATCCGCTTTCCCGGCAAGGCGTTCGGCGAGTTCCGGTGGCACGGCCTCGCCGCCGAAGATCAGCAGCCGGACCGGATCGAGCGCCTCGGCGGGCCAGGTCGCGGCCAGCGTCGGGACGGTGGAGACGATGCTGATCTCCCGGCGCACCAGCCACGGCCCGAGATCGGCGCCGGTGCGGACCAGCGCGCGCGGGGCCGGGACCAGGCACGCGCCGTGCCGCCAGGCCAGCCACATCTCCTCGCACGAGGCGTCGAAGGCGACCGACAAGCCCGCGAGCACACGGTCGCCGGGGCCGATGGGGGCCTCGCGCAAAAAGAGTTCCGCCTCGGCGTCGACGAAGGCGGCGGCGTTGCGGTGCGTCACCGCGACGCCCTTCGGGGTGCCGGTGGAACCGGAGGTGAAGATGATCCAGGCGTCGTCGGAGGCATCGGGAAGTGCGGTGCGAACCTCCGTCGCGGTTCGTTCGGCTCCGGCCGACTGTGCGTGTCCCGAGTCCGACGCGGTTGTGGATGGTTCGGACTTCGCGAATCCGGGTCCGGTCGATTCCGGGACGACCGGACCCGATGTGGGCTGTTCGGGCGTGGCCGGTTCGAATCCCGATGCGGTCGCGGCCGTCGCGTGGATGGTCGGTTCGGGTGCGACTTCGGCCTGCGCGGCTGATTCGGGCGCGACGGAGTTCGACTCTGTTCCGGCACACCATGTCGCACCCGGTTGCTCGACCGACGTGTTCGCGGTGGACTCCCGCTCGACCGACGTATCCGCGGCGGAGGCCGGCGAGACCGTGTTCGCGGCGGGAACGGATTCGATGCCGTTCGCTGTGACGACGGCGGTGACCTTCGCTTCGCCGAAGACCAGGCGGGCTCGCTCGTCCGGGTCGTCCGCGTCGACGGGGACGTAGGCCGCGCCGGCGTGCAGGACGGCGAGGATGGTCACGTAGAGCTCGTGGGTGCCCGACGGCATGCGGACGCCGACGCGGTCGCCCGCGCTCACTCCCGCCGCGCCGAGACGCGCGACGAGTACGTCGATCTCGGCGAGGAGTTCGGCGTAGCCGAGGACTACCTCGCCGTCGTCGATGGCGGGCGCGTCGGGGTAATCGATCGCGGTGGCGGCGAGTATGTCGACCAGGGTGCGCGCGGGTGCGGCGAGGCTGCCACGTGACAACGGATCGGGAATCGCCCCGGTGTCCTGGCTCTCACTCGCCGTGGCGTCGATCTGCGGCTGCAGCATGACGTCCTGACCACCTCTCATCGACCTGCCTAGCTCTTCACCCTTGGTTGTTTCACAAGAGGGTTACCAGAGGGCAAACGCCACGGTGACCGAGTGTCCACGGTACTCGGGGTATCGCCTGGTTCGTGCGCCCGGACACGGTGGTTCGCGCGGCACCCCAGCGGCTCTACCGGGCGGAATGCCGGTTTCGGTCGCTCAGCGACGGGTCCTCACCGAGCGCTTTGAGGGCGAGGCGATGCAGTGTCCGTTGCTCCTCGTCGTCGAGTCGGCCCAGTACGCGCTTGGCGGCGGCCTCGATCATGTCGTCGGTGCGACGGCGTTCGGCCCGCCCGGCCTTGGTGACCGTCAGTCGGTATTTGCGCCGGTCAGCGGCGTCGCGGGTGCGGACGACCAGGCCGTCGCGTTCGAGTCCATCGATCAATCGGACGACTTCGCTGCGGTCGATGCCGAGCGCGGTCGAGACCTGCTGTTGGGACAGTTCGGCGTATTCCTCCAGATAGACCAGCACCCAATGCTCGCGCAACGACATGCCCATCTCCGCGTGCACGGCCTTGTGCAGCTTGCCGAGGGCATAGGTCGGGAACCGGAGCAGGCCGGGCGGATGCGACGGGTCTTCTGACATCCGGAAATTGTATCCATTGTTGATTCAACAAACTGTTGATAATCTCAACAATCTCAGTGATCTACAGATCTCGGATATCGATCGATAACGGAGGATCCATGTCGGATACTCGAACCGCCGCCGTCGCTCCCGTGCTCGAACCCATTCCCGCGAGTGTGTGGCGGGTCGCGGGCGTGGTCGTCTTCGGCGCGGTCATGAGCATGTTGGATACGTCACTGGTCAATATCGGGCTCGACACCATCGCCACGGATCTGGGCGCGACGCTCGACAGCGCGCAATGGATCGCCAGCGGATATCTGCTCGCGCTCGCGGTCACGCTTCCGCTGTGCGGGTGGCTCGGTCGGCGCGTGGCGATGGACCGGCTGTGGATGGGCGCGTTGACCGCGTTCACCGTGATGTCGGGGCTGTGCGCGCTCGCGCCGAGCATGGGCTGGCTCATCGCCCTGCGAATCGGGCAGGGGTTGGCGGCCGGTTTGCTGGTACCCGCCGGTCAGGCGATGATCGGGCGGGTGGCCGGTCCGCATCGGCTCGGCAGGGTGATGAGCGTCGTCGGTATCGCGGTGGTCTCGGCTCCCGCGATCGGCCCGACCGTCGGCGGGTTGATGCTGGCGCATCTGGACTGGCAGTGGCTGTTCCTGATCAATATTCCGTTCGGCGTGGTGGCCTTCGTGCTTGCCCGGCGGTCGCTGCCGCGTGTGCCCGCGTCGGATGTGACGGCGAGTTTCGATATCGCAGGATTCGCGCTGATCGCGCTCGGACTCTCGGCGCTCGTCTACGGACTGAGCGAATTCGGCGGTCGCGGTGGACTTTCCGCGCCGACGGTGTGGGTTTCCCTGGTGGTGGGAGCGCTCGCACTCGGCGGTTTCGTGCTGCGCGCGGTGCGTGCGCGGCAGGCGAGTCTGCTCGACATCACGATGTTCCGCAGTCCGGTTTTCGCGGCGGCCACCGTCGCCCACTTCTTCGGCGGGATGTCGCTGTTCGGGTCGATGCTGTTGCTGCCGTTGTACTTTCAGAATCTGCACGAGAAGGGTCTGGTGGCGACCGGTCTGTTGCTGCTGTCGTTCGGGATCGGCGGCGTCGTCATCCTGCCGATCGGCGGTCGCCTGACCGATCGGTACGGCGGCGGCGCCGTCGCGGCGGTCGGCGGACTGCTACTCGTCGCGGTGTCGCTGCCTTTCGTATTCGGCGACGCCTCGATGAATCCCGTTGTCATCCAAGTACTTCTACTGCTTCGAGGGATCGCGACGGGGTTGACCGGGGTGCCGATCGTCGCCTCGGCCTACGCCGCGGTACGGGCCGAACAGTTGCCGGACGCGGCCTCGGTGGTGAACATCCTCCAGCGCATGGGCGGATCCATCGGCGCCGCTCTGCTCGCGGTGGTGCTGTACCGGGCGACGGTCGCGGGTGACGGCGTCGAGGTGGGTTTCCAGCGGGCGTTCCTGTGTCTCACGCTCGCCGCGGTCGTGTCCTCCGTCACCTCGTTGGTGTTGTGGCGCGAAGAGTCATCGGAATGTCGTGGTTGACAGGGCGGTGCTGCTTCTGCCAACCTCGATCCAGGTCATGAGTACCAGCGTCAAGCCCCGGCTAGCTGGTCGGCAACCCTCCTCCGCGGCGGGGTGCTCCGGGTGACGACCGGGCCGTCGCCCGACCGGGTGCGGCAAGCGCGGACTCGAACGATCTCCTGATTGCGAGTCCCCTCGGCCGATGGGATTTTGTGATGACTTCTGTGGCGAACCAGACCTGTGCCCCGCTCGCGCGGGTGTCCGGCGACGATCTCCAGGTGCCGCTCGTCCAGGGCGGAACCACCACCTACGCGAATTTCGACTACGCGGCGAGCGCCCCCGCGCTGGCCCGGGTCACCGATCGGGTGCAGCAGTTGCTGCCGTACTACGCCAGCGTGCACCGGGGCGCGGGTTATGCCTCCCGGATCTCCACCGAATGCTACGAATCGGCGCGCGGATCGGTGAGCCGGTTCTTCGATGCCGAGGACGACCAGGTCGTGGTCTTCACCCGCAACACCACCGATTCGCTCAATCTGCTGGCCGGATGCGTGCCGGGCGACACCGTCGTGCTCGATACCGAACATCACGCCAACTTCCTGCCGTGGACCAGGAACGGACGTCGTGTGGTTCGGGCCGCCGACACCGTCGAGGAGACCATCGCGCTGCTCGTCGCCGAATTGTGTGCCAGGCCCGCCGCGTTGCTCGCCGTCACCGGTGCCTCGAACGTCACCGGTGAAGTGTTGCCGATCGAGCGGCTCGCCGAGGTGGCCCACCGATGTGGCGCGCGCATCCTGGTCGACGCGGCGCAGCTGGCCCCGCACCGTCGGATCAGTCTGCGCGACAGTGGAGTCGATTACCTGGCCTGCTCCGGTCACAAGCTCTACGCGCCGTTCGGCACGGGCGTTCTCGTCGGCCGTCGCGACTGGCTCGACGCCGCCGAGCCGTATCTCGCGGGCGGCGGCGCGGTGCGCGAGGTGGCTGTGGATTCGGCGGAATGGGCTCCCGCGCCGCAGCGTCACGAGGCGGGTTCGCCGAATGTGCTCGGCGCGGCCGCGATCGCCGCCGCCTGCGAGGCGCTGTGCGATATCGACGCCGAAACCCTCGCCGATCACGAACATCGTCTCGCCGAGCGGCTGCGCGAGGGCCTGTCCGCCGTCCCCGGCGTGGAACTACTGCGCCTGTGGTCCGACAGCCCCGATTCGGTCGGCATCGTCGCCTTCACCCTCGACGGCTTCGAGCCCGGCCACGTCGCCGCCTACCTTTCCGCCGAACACGGGATCGGCGTCCGCGACGGCCGCTTCTGCGCCCACCCACTGCTCGCCCGTCTCGGTCTCGACGGCGCGCTGCGCGCCAGCGTCGGCCTCGGCACCAGCTCGGCGGATATCGAGCGACTCATCGAGGCTGTCGCCACGCTCGTCGACAGGGGCACGGGCTGGGATTACGCCCGAACCGGCGCGCACTGGAACCCCACCCCCGAAA
>NZ_JAFMPL010000107.1:0-28515 GCF_019038455.1 Nocardia noduli | reverse complement strand
TCTGTAAATGGTTCATCATGACGCCCTTGGGGCGACCGGTCGTGCCCGAGGTGTAGACGATATCGGCGATATCGGTACCGACCACCTCACCGTGCTCGAACGGGGTGCCGGAGGTCAGGAAATCCGATTTCAGATCGATCACCGCCACACCGTTCGGGGTGAAACCGTTGTAGTCCACGCCGAGGAAGCCTTGTTGGACCAGGACCATTTTGGCGCCGCTGCGGGTGATGATGTCACCGGCTTCTTCGGCTTTGAACCGGGTGTTGACCGGAACCAGGACCCCGCCCGCGGTGAGTAGCCCGAACGCGGCGACGATCCATTCCGCCGAGTTCGGGGCCCAGATCGCCGCGCGGTCACCCTTGTCGATGCCCGCGCGGGCGAAAGCGCCCGCGGCGCGGCGGATCCGGTCGACGAGTTCGGTGTAGGTCCACCGAATCTCCCCGTCGACGACCGCTTCGGCATCACCGAAGCGGGTCGCCGTACCGAGGACCATCTCGGGGATGGTCTGCCACGTCACCACGGCACCATCCTCACGGCGAAACTCATTGCCAGGGTCGTGGACGGAATTCGGCGGGAGCCGAGCGGACAGCAATCGCCGGTACCCCGAACAGGGCTGATATGCCCCAGTCGCCCGTAGCTCTCGTCGTTCCTGTGGTCTGATGTCGACATAACGGGTGTCATACCTCGAGCAGCCGAGCCAGGTTGCCGCCCATGATCTTCGCCTGGTTCTCCAGCGGCATTTCCTTGATCTCGTGGATGTAGCGCGCCGGCTCGGCCAGACCCTCCGGGTGCGGCCAGTCCGAACCGAACAACACGTGATCGACGCCGATGACCTCCGAAAGCCGTTGCAGGTCCTCTTCCCAGAACGGACTGACATACAGACTGCGTTTCAGCGTCTCTACCGGATCCTGGAAACCGAAACCGTCAGGCGCCTTCTTGTAGACGTCGGAGAGTTGCTGCAGCAGCGGCTCGAGCCAGGCCGAACCGTTCTCGATCACGGCGACCTTCAGATCGGGGAAACGGCGCAGCGCGCCGTGGCACACCCACGAGGCGACCGCATCGGTGACCGGACGCCACTGGTTGGTCATCGCGAAGGTATTGGTTTGAAAGGGAAGCATTTCCAAGCTGCTCCCACCCCACTCGGCATTGAATCGCGAGTAGCCCGAGTCCGAGGAGTGCATGGTGACCAGCACGTCGAGTTCGACGACCCGCTTCCAGAACGGATCGAACTCCGGCAGCGCGAACGAGCGCATACCGCGCAGGCCCGGAACCGGGGCCGGACGGATGAGGACGGCCTTGGCGCCGTGCTCGACGACGGCCCAGTTCAGTTCCTCGATCGCCTTCTCGACGATCGGCAGGGTGATGACCGGAATGGTGAAGATCCGGTCCGAATGCACGAAGTTGCCGTCCTGGCCCCACTCCTCGAGCATCCACTCGTTGAGCGAATGGACCACCGCGTGGATGAGCTCGGGATGGTGACGCATACGCTCCTCGACCAGGCTGGCCAGGGTCGGGAACATCAGCGCGCGCTGCAACTGCAAGTCGTCCATGACCTTCAGGCGGGCGACCGGATCGCGGAAGGCGTCGATCGCCTTCATCGACTTGCCGAAGATCTCGCGACGGCTCTTGCCCTCGGGGTTGCCGTGCTTGAAGTAATCCTCCATGGCGCCGGGACGGGCCACGACATCGAAGGTCGGGTTGGGGATGTACTCACTGATCTGGCCCAGCACCGCGATCTTGGTGCGGCCGTTGATCTCGATGTACTGGATCGCACCCTCGTACTGCTTGGGCAGATGCCTGGTCAGCGCATCCCTGGTCTCGTAGAGATGGTTGTCCGCGTCGAACAGCTGATACGGCAAATCAATTCTGGTCATCAAATCCCCTTCGGGTCGAAGATCTTGTCAAGCCCCGAGACGTTGTTGGTTACGGTGCGCCGATGGGGCCTCGGGAGGCGGTGCTCGAGTCCGGAGCGGCCCGTAGGCGCCCTACCGGACTCGGTTTCGTGCTGATCGACGATCGGTTGATGGCGGCCGGCAACCCACACCCCTCAGCTGTGCGTCCGAGCAGGGACGGTTTGAAGTGCGCGCTTGTGTGGGGACCACATGGTTTCGGTGGTGGTACTGGTCTCGTCGGGGTATCCGGCAGCGTGGATGGCGGCGGTTTTGAATGCCAGCGCGGCCGAACTCGGTTGATAGGGCTGGACGGTCGCCGAACCGTTCAATTCGCTCGGCAAGTCCGATCCCCACAATGTCGTGACGCTGTCTCCCCGACGCAGACTGCGTACCACCGTGTCGCGCAGTTTTTCCTCGCGGCTGTAGAGCTCGGTGGCGACGGTGAGATGATCCGCTTCGAGTGTGAGAATTCCTTTGTGGAGTGCCTGCTTCAGGTCCAGCGCCGACGCACCGAGGATGCGCAGGGAGATCTGATGGTCGACGTCGGGAGTGACCACCGCGACCTGCCAACCTGCTGCGGTGATGTCGAATATCCATCCGCCCAGATCGCGTACTGCGGCCAGGGATTCGGGTGCGACGACAATGGCGCGATGGATCAGCGGACGTTCACGGATGCCGGTCAGCCACTGTTGGATCGGCACGGCGTTACCGCGGGCGCGGGGAGGGTTCTGCGCAGGTGTGACGTCCATGAGGCTGTCCTGATTCTGTGAGTCTCCGCTCGGCGGATTCTTTCTCCGGGGCAGGTCGGCCTGCATGCGCCCGGTGGCCGGTGCAGGTCCATGGGCAGGTCTGTCCTCAGCGTCTGGGAAGGCCCAGGACATGTTCGGCGATGATGTTGCGTTGGATTTCGGAGGTGCCGCCCGCGACGGTGTGGGCAAAGGTGCGGATGTAGCGTTCGAACCAGCCGGGTGCGAGTTCCTCGGGGTTGAGGGGGCTGAAACGTGCTGTGACGGTAGGCTGGTCGAGACCATCGACGCCGAATCCGCTCAGCGCGTGTTCGGTGGCGTTCTGGACAGCTTCGGATCCGAACAGTTTCAGCACCGATACCGCGGCGGTGCCGGATTCGCCGCGGGCGGCGCGGGCCAGCGCGGCCGACCCGAGCAATCGCAGGGCGTAGGCGTCCATGACGAGACCCGCGTGATGGTCGGCGTCGAGTTCGGTGACGGGCCGGAAGTCCTCGACGAGATGGTCGAGACGTTCGGCGTAGCTGAGCCACAGCAGATTTCGCTCGTGACCGAGTGAACCGTTGGCGACTTTCCACCCCTGGTTCAGTTCACCGATCAGGTTCTCGGCGGGGACCACGACGTTGTCGAAGGTGACTTCGTTGAAGTCGAGATCGTCGGGAGAGCAGACGGTGGCGATGGGCCGACGTTCGATTCCCGGCGTGTCGGTCGGAATGAGCAGCACCGAGATGCCGCGATGTTTTGCGGCATCGGGATCGGTGCGGACGAAAGTCAGCACGACATCGGCGTCGTGGGCTCCCGAGGTCCAGAGTTTGTGCCCGTTCACGACGAAATTGTCGCCGTCGCGGCGGGCGCGGGTGCGCAGTCCGGCGAGGTCGGACCCGGCCTCGGGTTCGCTCATGCCCAGCGCCGCGGTGAGATCTCCGCGCAGGATCGGGATCGCCCAGCGCTCGTGCTGTTCGGGAGTGCCGAAGGTGATCAGCGATGCCGCGACGATGCCGAGACCCTGGGGGTTGAAATTCTGATGGATGCGGCGTCGGGCGAGTTCTTGTTTGTGGACGTACTGCTCGAGGATGCCCGCGTCACGACCGCCGAATCGCGGCGGGTGACCGGGGAGCAGCCAGCCGTGGTCGAATTGGAGCCGTTGCCAGCGCCGCGCCCACTCGGGGATCTGGGCGGTGGAACGCGGACGTTCGACCGCGTCGGATTCCGGTGGCAGGTGCTCGTCGAGGAATGCCACGAACTCGGCCCGGAACGCTTCGACGTCGTCGTCGAAAGTCAGTCTCACTGTGTCGCCCTTTCCGCCCGGTCGCCGGTCTCGGTCGAAATCACCTGTTCTACACCACTATTCATCGGTGCCACGCGCACGGAGATGGATTTGGTGTCGAGGTAGGCGCCGATTCCCTCCCGCCCGAACTCGCGACCGATCCCGCTGTTCTTCACGCCGCCGAAAGGCGCGGCGGGATCCATGGTGTAGGGCTGGTTGATGCCGAGGGTTCCGGACCGGATGCGGCGGGCAAGTCCCAGCCCGCGATCGATGTCGGCGGTCCACACCGAGCCGGACAGCCCGTACTCGGTGGCGTCGGCGATCGCCACGGCATCGTCGTCGTCGGTGTAGGTGAGCACGCTCAGGACCGGCCCGAAGATCTCCTCCCTGGCGATCCGCATCGAACTGTCGACGTCGGCGAAGACGGTGGGCCGGACGTACCAGCCGCGATCGACCGTGTCCGGCAGTTCGGTGCCGCCGGTCAGCAGGCGCGCGCCTTGGTGTCGCGCGTGCTCGATATAGCCGCGAATGCGGTGTTGTTGTCGCTGCGAGACCATCGGCCCGACCCTCGTCGCCGGATCGAAAGGGTCTCCGACGGTGAGATTCTCGATCCGGTCGACCAGGGCTTCGAGGAATTCGTCGCTGCGGTGCCGTGGCAGCAGCACTCGGGTCTGGGCGACGCAGGCCTGGCCGCTGTTCATCAATCCGGCCACGAGCATGCCGTCGGCGACATCGGCGGGGTCGGCGTCGTCGAGAACCACGGCGGCGGATTTGCCGCCGAGTTCGAGACTGACCCTGCGCAACGCGGCCCCACACGTTTCGGCCACCAGCCTGCCCGCGGCGGTGGAGCCGGTGAACGACACCTTGTCGACCCCAGGATGCGCCACCAGATGACGGCCGATCTCCCTGTCACCGGGCAGAATACTGACCACACCCGGCGGCAGGCCGAGTTCATCGAGCAATTCGGCCATCAGATAGGCGTCCAGCGGGGTTTCCGGCGAGGGTTTGAGCACGATCGCGCAACCCGCGAGCAGGGCCGGAATCAACTTGGCGACGATCAGGAACATCGGCATGTTCCAGGGGACGATCGCGGCCACCACTCCGACCGGTTCGTGCACGACCAGAACATCGCCGCCGAGGAATCCGGATCGCGTCCGTTGCCACGGATAGTTCTCGGCGATATCGGCGAACGCGCGCATCATGACACCGGGGAGCTTGGCGTGCGCCGATCGAGCGAAGGTGATCGGCGCGCCCATCTCGGTGGTGATCAGCTGGGCGAGTTCCTCTTCACGCGCGCTGTAGAGTTCGGCCAGCCGCCGCACCAGCGCGATCCGCTCGCTCGGATCGGTATGCGGCCACGGCCCGTGGTCGAAGGCTGTGCGCGCCGCGGCCACCGCCCGATCGACATCGGTCACCGACGCGGCGGGAACCCGGGCGACGAGCCGCTCGGTGTGGGGCGAGGTCACCTCGATGGTCTCGGCGGTCGTCGGCGTGACCCAGCCTCCGGCGATGAAGAGATGTTCGGATGTCACCACGGGTGTGCCTCGTACGAGATCGTCTCGGCTCATCACGGTGCGGGCGCGGTGATGTCGCGGTAGAAGCGGACGGTCGGCGGCGGGTCGGTGGACAGCCCGACGGGCGGTGAGAAGCCACCCGCCTTGGTCGTTTCGCCCAGCCGGGCCTGCACGATGGCGATATCCTCGGCCTCGATCTCGTAGACCGCGACGAACGGCCCGTCGCCGGTGACGGGGGCGAATCGTCGGGCGGAGACGATGCCGTCGATGCCCAGCATCTCCTTCATGTGGGTCTGGTCGTACCAACTGTTGAACGCCGCGGCTTCTTCGGGCGAGTTGGGCCGGGACTCGACGTAGAGGATTCCCTTTGCCATGTCGTACCTCCTGGTATCGGATGAGCTCAGCAGTGTTTGTGGACCCGGCCGTCCTTCATCACGAACCGCACGTCCTGGACGGTGGTGATGTCGGCGGTGGGATCGCCCGGCACGGCGATGATGTCGGCGAGCAGTCCGGGGGCGAGCCGTCCGCGATCATCGACGCCGATGAGTTCGGCGCTGGTGATCGTGGCCGCGCGCAGGGCCTGACTCGGTGTCATACCGCGATCGACCAGTGCCCACAGCTCTTTGGCGTTGTCGCCGTGGGGAACAGCGGGCGCGTCGGTGCCGCAGGCGATCTTGACTCCGGCCTTGATCGCCTTGCGCAGGGTCTCGCGCGCGCGGGGGAAGACTTCGGCGGCCTTCTTCTGTAGCGCCGGTGCGGCTTTGGAGACGTCGAGACCTTCCGACAGGTAGCTGGTCGGGACGAGGAAGGTGCCGTGCTCGACCATCATGGCGATGGTGTCGTCGGTGGCGAGAGAGCCGTGTTCGATGCAGTCCACGCCCGCCCGGATGCAGGCGACGATTCCGGCGTCGCCGTGGGCGTGCGCGGCGACCTTGACACCGGCGCGATGGGCTTCGTCGACGATCGCCGCCAACTCCTCGTCCGAATACTGTTGCGCGCCGGCGACGGTGCCGTGGGACATGACTCCGCCCGACGCCGAGATCTTGATGACCTCGGCGCCGTATTTGATCTGATATCGCACGCATTCCCGGACTTGGGGAACGCCGTTGGCGCGACCCTCCTCGACGCTGAGCGGCATGATGTGCGGCGCGAGGCGTTGGAACATGGTGGGGTCGAGGTGCCCACCGGTCGGCGTGATCGCGTGCCCGGCCCCGACGATGCGCGGACCTTCGACCCAGCCCTGTTCGATGGCACGGCCCAGATCAACGTCGAGCAGATAACCGCCGGTTTTCACCATCAGGCCGAGGTTGCGGACCGTGGTGAAACCGGCGTGCAGGGTGGTGCGGGCGTTCACGGTCCCGCGCAGGGTGCGGTACACCGGGTCGTCCTGCACGCCGTGCATCGGATTCGGCAGCCCCGAGGGATTGTCGGGCCCGCCGATGAGCAGGTTGATCTCCATGTCCATCAACCCGGGCAGCAGTGTGAGCTCGCCCAGATCGATGACCTGGGCACCGGCGGGCAGTGCGGGTGGGTCGATCGCGGCGATGAGATTGTCTTCCACGACGATCACTGCCGGAGCGTGTACCTCGCCGGTCGCCACGTCGACCCATCGCGCCGCTTTCAATACGACGACGTGACGGCTCACAGGGCCGGCTCCACGACACAGGTCAGGGTCGCCGTCCCGGTGTCGGGGATGCGCGGCTGGCTCCACACCTCGACCGGGAAGGACACCATGATCATCGAATACAGCAGATACATGAGGTTCTTGGTGTCCTCGGGCATGTTCTCGATGGTGAACTTGTCGCAGTAGGTGAGTGCGTCCTCGGCGCGAGGAGTGATCGCGTCGTAGAACCGCTGCATATCGGCCATCGAACTGGACAGACGTCGGTCGTAACGTTCGGGTTCGGTGGGCAGACACCACGTCGAGGCGAACTGCTCGAGATCGGCGAAGTCGGTGGGCAGCAGGGTTTCACTCATCGCTCGGTCTCCTCGCGCTCACGCCGGTAGTCGCCGACCCAATCCGCGGCGACCTTGTGCAGATGCCGGAGAAGGATTTCCTGGTCGTTCAATTGGAAAGTCGTGACCGCACGCGATTCCAGCATCATCTGGGTCGCTTCCAGGGTGCTCGAGTCCTGTAGCCCGTATTCCTTGAAGGTCAGCGCCGCCATTTCATGTGCGACACGGTCTCGGGGGCTGCGTGCGGGCACAAAATACAGATTGCCCTCGAAAGTGTGGGTGTTGTACGAGGTCGGCCAGTACTGATAGGTCAGGTACCAGCCGCCCGACCAGACGAGGATCACGAAATTGGGCCACAGCTGGAACGAATCCAACCCCCACGGATCGCAGCCGGCCGGGTTGAGTCCCTTCGGCATCGGTCCGAGATCGGGGACATCCCAGGGGCCGAACAGGCCGCTGCGGGTGATGTCCTCCATGGGTTTGCGCATGGTGGGATCGAGTTCCCAGGTGACGACACCGGAGGTGCTGACCAGCCGGTGCGGACCGTCGAGTTGATAGTGCGGCGCCTCGAAACCGGCCTGCTGTGCGGCGACGGAGAAGTTGTCGGGCGTCTGCTTCCCGTGCAGGATCGGCGCGTGATAGAACTCCTGGAACGCGTCCATGTACAGCTTCCAGTTCGCCCCGACCTCGGACCGATACGAATAGCGCTCGGTCAGCTTGTCGAAGGGGTAACCCTCGAGGTCGGTGACCATGGGTCCGAGGAACTCGCGCAAGCTTTGACGTGGTTGGGAAGCGAGGTTGACGAAGATGAATCCGGCCCAGACCTCACAATGCACCTTCGCCAATCCGAGAGCGCTCTTGTCGAGGTCGAAGAACTCTCCTTCCTGCTGCACGAACGCGAGCGCTCCGTCGAGCCCGTAACGCCAGCCGTGGTATTTGCAGGTGAACTGGCGACAGGTGCCCGAGGTCTCCTCGCGCGGGAATTCGTCCCACACGAGTTTGTTGCCGCGGTGACGGCAGATGTTGTGGAAGGCGTTGATACCGCCGTCACGATCGCGCACGACGATCACCGAACTGTGCGCGACCCGGATCTCCTTGGTGAAATAGCTTCCGGTGCGCGGAAGTTGCTCCACCCGGCCGACATTGAGCCAGGCGCGTTTGAAGATCGCCTCCCGCTCGAGTTCGAAGAACTCCGGCGAGATCGAATCCTCGTACGACATCGGTTCCGTGCCGAGCTCGGGATAGTGCTGCGTCCAACTGCCTTCGGCGGGTTTGGGCCAACGAGCCATGGTGTAACTCCTGAAACGGGCTGTGTGACGGGGTTATACGATCGGTTCTTCACCGAGCACGGTGGTGCGCAGCATCTCTCGCGGCGAGTCCTGCGGATACGGGGCCGCGCGATGGATGACACCCCGGTTGTCCCAGATCACGGTGTCACCGACCGACCACTCGTGGCGGTAGACACGTTCGGGTGCGGTACCGCGACGCAGCAGTCCATCCAGCAGAGCCCGGCTTTCACTCGGCGGCAGACCGACGACATGGTCGGTCGACGCGCCGAGCACCAAAGAGCGCCGCCCGGATTTATGGGTCCAGATCAGCGGATGTTCCTTGGTCGGACGGCGGCGCCACGCGGCGAGTTGTTCCGGTGTCGGATCCGCGGTCACTCCCCGCTGCGACGCCTCGAGCGAATGCACGACCCGCATCGGCGCGAGATACTTCTGCTCGCCGGCACTCAGATTGTCGAAAGCCTTGTAGGTACTGGCGAATTCGGTCTCGCCACCACTGGTGGCGACCGCCTTGGCGGTGAGCATCGTCGCCATCTGAGGGTAGGCGTCGTCCTCCGGGGTGCAGCCGTCGATATGCCAGTCGAAGGTCGCGCGCAGATAGCTCGCCGACGAGTTCTTCGTCGTATCCAGGCTGACCCGGTAGATGCCCTCGACGGGATGGTGTCCGGGTGAGGTGTCGACCTGGCCCAGTTTGCGGCAGAACGCCACTTGCGTCTCCGGGTCGAGATGCAGGTTTCGGAATACCAGGACACCGTGCTGCTCGAGGGCCTCGAGGATGGTGTCGGGCAACGTCGGGTCGGTGAGCAACCTGTCGGCGTCGACGCCGTCGACCTCGGCGCCGACTTCGTGGCTGAGCTTGGCGATGGTGATTGTCATGAGTGTGTGATCCTTCCGGCCGAACCCGCTCGCGGCGGCTCGGCCGAGGTGGAGGAACAGGTCAGGGCCAGGGTTCAGCGACGCGTTCGAGCTCGGCGTCCGCGCTGTCGACAGGTTTGGGCTGTTTGAAGATCTCGATCGCCATCGCGACGATCACCAGCGAATACACCATCTGCAGCAGATGGATCGCATCGTCGGGTAACTCCTCGAGCGGGAATTTGTCGCAGTAGGTGATCGCGTCGTCGACCCGCGGGAAACAGGCGTCGTAGAACGCTTGCATCTCCGCCATGGATTTGCTGAGCCGCTGCTTGTAGCGCTCGGATTCGACGGGCAGACACCAGGTTCGCGCGAACGGCTCGAGGTCGGCGAACGCGGCGGGCAGCATCGTCTGTGTCATCGCGTACTCCCCTGCGCCAGGTCCCCGCGATATTCGTCGACCCAGTCGGCGACCGCCTTGTGGAAGTGACGGACCAGGATCTCCTGGTCGTTGACCGGGAAATGCGTCATTCCCGCGGTCCGGTAGGCCGACTCCAGCGCGGTCTGGGTGCCTGTGAGCATGCCGGCGTCCTGGAGGGCGAATTCCTTGAATACGACCGAGGCGACCTCGTGTTCGACTCGTTCGCGCACGGTGCGGGCGGGCTGGAAACACAGCATGCCCTCGAAGCGGTGACTGTTGTACGAGGTCGGCCAGTACCGGTAGAGCAGGTACCAGCCCCGGTAGATGAGGATCTCGATATTGGGGAAGATCTGGAAGTTGTCGATACCCCACGGTTCGACCCGGCCGGGATTCAACCCTTTCGGCGCCTCACCGAGATCCGGAGATTCCCACGGCCCCACCAGACCACTGCGGGTGACCCGTTCGATCGGATACATGAATTCCGCGGGCATCGTCCACCGTCTCGCACCGCCGGTGGACACCATCCGGTGCGGACCGTCGATCTGGAAGTGCGCGCACTCGAAACCTTTTCCCGGAGTGCGCACCGCGCTGGGCACCTGCTGGGAATGCAGGCCCGGCACGTGGTAGTACTCCTGGAACGCGTCGGCGAACAGTTTCCAATTGCTCTGGTTGTCCGCCTTGAATTCGTACCATTCGGTCATCTTGTCGAACGGGTAGCCGTCCAGGTCCGTCACCATGGGGCCCAGGAATTCCCGTAGCGTCTGGCGGGGTTCGGCAGCCAGATTGATGAAGATGAATCCCGCCCACACTTCGCAGTGCACGGGGGCGAGTCCGAGTTTCTTCTTGTCCAGGTCGAAGAACTCGCCTTCTTGCTGCACGAACGTCAGGGCGCCGTCGAGGCCGTAACGCCAGCCGTGATACTTGCAGGTGAACTGCCTGCACGTACCGGAATCTTCCTCACGCGGGAATTCGTTCCATACAAGCTTGTTGCCGCGGTGGCGGCACACATTGTGGAATGCGTTGATATTGCCGTCGCGGTCGCGCGCCACGATGAGTGACGCGCGTGCGACATCGAGTTCCTTGGTGAAATAGCTTCCGGTGCGGGGAAGTTGTTCGACGCGTCCGACATTGAGCCACGCGCGTTTGAAGATCGCTTCCCGCTCGAGTTCGAAGAACTCCGGGGACACCGAGTCCTCGAACGACATCATGCCGGTCCCCAACTCCGGATAGTGTTGGGTCCAGCTACCTTCGGCCGGTTTGGGCCAGAGTCGCTGGGTGGTCGGTTCGCTGGCGAGTTCGGTCACGGTTGTTCCTCCATTTCCGGGTGGGCGGATGGTCGTGGCCTGTCGTTTTCCGGGTCCGGTTGCAGGTCAACGCTGTTGAACACCATCGCCAGGCACAGATAGGCGCCTGTAACGAACAGCAATTCGATGAGCTGACGTTCGTCGAAATGCAGGGCCAGTTCGGTCCAGGTGCGGTCGGTGACGCGGTGGCGTTCCATCAGTTCGTCGGTCATGGTCAACAGCAGTCGCTGCACGGGGGTCCACCCCGGTGCGTCGGGACCGCGGCGCACCGCCGCGACCTGTTCCTCGGTAAAGCCGAGACCGGCCGCCATCCGTGCGTGCTGACGCCACTCGTAGTCCGAGCCGCTACACCACGCCACCCGCAGGACGACCAGTTCTCGCTCCAGCGGATCCAGCGAGGGGTGCTCGAGCAGCAGGCCGTTGAAAGCCAGCCACGCCGATGCCAATTCGGTGTGATGAGCGAGAACGCCGAGGATATTGGGCACCGGTGGTGCGTCGGGATCGCCCGACAGGTACCGATCGGCTGCGCGCACATGCCCGCGCAACATCGCCCGTGTCGTGTCGTCCCATTTCTCGAGCGGTAGCGGAGCCAGACGGGGAGAGACGGATTCGGTCATATCACCGATCCGCCGTTCACCCCGAGCACCTGGCCGGTGATGTAGCCGGCCTGATCAGAGCACAAGAACACGCAGGCAGCGGCGATATCTTCTCCGGTGCCCAGATGGCCGACCGGGATCGCCTTCGCCATCACGGAGTCGTCCGGAAGATATCCTTCCGCTTGCGAATTCCGTTGCATGGGGGTGTCGATACCCGAAGGCGGAATGGTGTTGACGGTGATCCCGCTCGCGGCGTACTCGCGCGCCAGGCCCTTGGTCATCGCGACCACCGCGCCCTTGGCGGCGGTGTAGTGCACCATCCGCGGCGAGCCGCGCTGCGCGCTCGAGGAGGAGATGGTCACGATCCGGCCCCATCCCGCCGCCACCATGTCCGGAATCGCGGCCTGCACACAGTGGAATACGCCGTTGAGGTTCACATCGACGACTCGATTCCACGCCTCGGGCGAGATCTCGGTGAACGGTGAGAAGCCGACCAAACCCGCACTGGTGACCAGGATTTCGATCGCGCCGAACTCGGCGCGGGTCTTGCGCATCGCCTCGTCGACCGCTCGGCGATCGGTCACATCGACCTCACACGCGATAGCCGCGCCACCCGCGGTCCGCAGTTGTTCGGCGGCTCGCTGAGCGGCGGCGCCGTCGATGTCGAGGATCGCGACCCGATATCCGCTCCCGGAGAACGCCTCACAGATGGACAACCCCATCCCCGAGGCTCCTCCGGTCACCACCGCGACCCGAGAGCGCTGAACCGGACGCGGGTCGTCGCCCCCGGGACCGGGCGCCGAGAGTGGGCCCTTCACAGGTCACCGGCCGGTATACGGCGCGCAACGAGGTCACCGGGAATACGACGCAAGCGGGCGCCGCGGACAGGCGTCGACAGTCGGAGCTGTCGTATCACCGAGTTGAGGAGCGGGAGATTTTCCACGCGCAACACCACATTCTTCGTTCGGACCAGCGGCGATCGGCGTCGCGCCGGAGACATCGAATGACCACGAAGGCCCAGAGAAGGAGTCTTAAGCGACTGATTAATTCAATCGGGTGATTAAGTAGTACGTGACGCTATTCACCCCTGTCAAGCACCTTGCGCAAGCCCGGTCGCCCGGATCTCGGCGTTCACCCCGGCAGCTGGACGTCCCACGGGCAACGGTGCGGGTTACCGTCTATACGAGCAACCACGACCTACGTGATCGCCACGCGACAGGCTTCGTGCCTCACTATCCGGGAGGTCACCGTCATGAAGCCCGCCCGTGGCTCCGATGAGGACTCGCCGACGCGCACCGCGCTCCTCGACGCCGCCGAACTGATCATGCGAGAAGAGGGCTACGCCGCAGTCAGCACCCGACGGCTCGCGGCGCGAGCGGAAACGAATTCCGCCCTCTACCACTACTACTTCGGCAATATGGACAATCTGTTCATCGAACTCTTCCGTCGCGGGGCCGAACGCAGCTACCACCGCCAACTCGAAGCGCTGACCTCACCCCAACCACTGTGGTCGCTGTGGGAAGCCATCCACGACCAATCCCACACCGCGATGACCATGGAATTCGTCGCCCTCGCCAACCACCGCAAAGCCATCCGCACCGAGATCGCCGACTCCTCGCGACGCTTCCGAACCCTCCAACTCGACGCCGTGACCAAGATTCTCGCCGACTACGGCAAACCCGCCGAAACCTACACCCCCGGCGCGCTGGTCCTGCTGATGTCCAGCGTCTCGCGCTTCCTTCGCATGGAAGAAGCCTTCGCCGTCGACACCGCCCACGACGAGGCGATCGAACTCATCGAGTCATTTCTGCGTGAGGTCGAAGGCGAGCGTCGCCGGCTCGCAGTGCAGTAGTGACGTCAACCGCGGGTCGCCGATCGACGAGGAGGAGGAGGAGGAGGAGGGCAACTTCGAATCGAGGCCGAAGCAGCAGATCGAATTGTCGACCTCTCATTTTCCTTGCTGGTATGGAACGATCTCCGGAACAGTCACGCCCTCCGGCAGGACGAGTTGACCGTCCTTGTTGATATAGCCGGATCCGTACCGAGGCAATGGCAAAGCGGGATCGGGGCACGGTTTGTCCGTCCCGGCGCCGCAGATGCCGCCGTTGAAGTACGAACGCTCCTGGATATCCTCCGGCCAAGGGTCGGCATGCATGCCGAACCACTGGGCGGGAAGGTTGTAGAACACGAAGAAGATCGCGCTGACCGCGGCGAAGATCGCCAGGAAGCGGGTGGCTTGCTGCTTGACGACACCACCTCGGACCCGATCGAGCCCCCGCTCGACAACTGTGCGTCCACGATCGTCGGTGAAGTAATACAAGCAGCACAGACCCGCCTGGACACCTCCCCACATCAGACCTTCGTAGACCGGCCATTGGTAGTAGTGGCCCGCATTGATCGACACGGACTGAATTGAACCGGGGAAGGTGTACAGGCCTATCGGCATCAGCACCAGGCCCTCCATGACGAAATCGAAGACGAAAGCCCAGACCGCTACCACTCCGATCAACCGGAGGTTGCTGATCGTCGGCCACTTCGCTTTGACTCGGCGCATGACCCAGGCTCCGAAGATCGTGCACAGCAGAACTCCGTAGGCATATCCCGGCGCGTTCATCAGCAGCGGTTCGGCCACCTGATGGCCCGGTTCCTCGGGCGAGACCCAGCCCGGAATGTGCGAGGACCAGGAGCCGCGGTTGAACATCCAGGTGTTGTAGGTGCACCACGTGTTGAAATAGTTGAGCAGTGGGTCCTGGAAGAACATCAGGCCGGTTGCCACGAGAAACATGCCGTCGAGGGTGATGCGCCGTTCCCGGCGCCAGGGCCTGACGATGAACCACCAGATGCCCAGCGGCAGGCCGATCACTATGCCGATCGTATAGACGGTGAGGATCGTCTTCATCAGCGTGGGAAGTTCGGTCGGCCCTGCGGGGACCCGTTCGAAATACGGTCCGGTGACCCACCGAATCCACACATACACCTGAAGAATCAGAAGCGCCGCACCGACCGCCGCCCAGATTCGAACGGGCGTGACCGAGGCCTGAGGGACGTTACCGAGCGAGGCCGTTTCTCCGATCGGCTCGGTGACCGTCGAGGTCTTCTTCCTGTCCCGGGGGCCGCTCACCGCAAGCTCCCCTGTCCGATCACGAAGCCCTGTCGCTCGCGGACTCCCCCTGGGACGAGAAACGGATCTGCCACGACCGCGACGGCGTCTGGGTCGTGGCACACATCTGTCGTTGTCGGTGCCGTCATCGGTCACCCTCCTTCAGTAGCCAATCGTCCGTAAAGATACCATCGAGTATCCGAATGACTATGAAGTCTTCAAGAATCTGTTCAAGTGATTCCAGGTGGGTCGGCTGCGATCGAGACCGACCGGCTATCCCCTATGCAATCCACGAAAGACGCAGTGCGCCAACACGTCCAGGGTCGTGGTCACCGATCGATATGGAGCATCTACCACGGCGTCCACGACCTCTGGATGCTCTCGTCCGCAAAGGTCGCCCGCGCACCGAACATCACCGCTTGCGGGCGTCGACACCGCCCGATTCCGCACTCGAGGACCTACGCCGCACGAAGCTGCGATCCGTAGACGCGCGCCCGACGATCACACCCGTTATCAGGGCAATTTGATTGCCGACATGTACATTTCGAGGGCTGGTCGGTAAAGGTCGACGTCGTCGAGTTGGGTACCCAGCACGACGGAGTCGGTCGTGTGGACGAGGATGCGCGCGAACGTCAACGGGGGGATCAGCAGGGTCGCACCGATTCGGTCGAGACCCTCGATGATGAATCGCGCCAGCGCTTCGACGACCTCTTCGCGTTTCGCCGCGACCCGCTCCCGCGCCTCCGGGTTACGCAGCAGATACAGGGTGAATTCCAACCCCAGCGCGGCATGGTCGGCACCTCGGTCGGCACTGAGTTGGCGCCACAGCATGGCGACTTGGTCGAGTTCGTGCGCTTCTACCTTCGATGCCGCCGAGAGCACTTCGGTGAACGTGTCGAAGTAGCGCTGCCAGTACCAGTCGTTCACCGCCAGGAAGAGTTCTTCCTTGGTCGGGAAGTGCTTGTAGATAGCACCTTTGGTGTAGCCCGCGGCATATGCGATGTCATCGAGGGTCGCCGCGGTGAAGCCCTTCTCGGCGAATACCTCCTGTGCCGCGTCCAGCAGCAGTCCACGAGTGCGCTCGAGTCGTCGCTCCCTGGTCCAACGCTCAGCCATGCAGCGAGTATGCCACGAATCCAAGAAACCCTTCCAATACCTAGATTCTTATTGGTATATTTTCTCCCGCACAGCTACTGAAGGAGGGCGAGCGATGGCTGCCCGAGCAACAACAGACCAGTGCCGCGACACCCACGTTGTCGCAGTCACCACCGATCCACCTCCGAGTCCCCACCGGATCAGAGTGCGTCGGACTACAACGACTCAGCGGGAGGGAACGCGATGAGCGGACCGTGGGAGCGGAAGAAGACCTCGACCATCACCGAGCCACTCGGCGAGGCAGCTTCACTGGGCGCCAAGGTTCAGTCCACGAGCAAGCCGGTCAAGGTCTGGGCGATCATCGGAGCGCTGATCCTCGCGTTCCAGGTCTACATATGGGTCCGCTGGGCAATCGGACCGCACTTCGAACGGGTTCCCACCGGCCCCAGTGATCCGCCGACGTGGATGAAAACGATCCTCATCGTGTGGACGACCGTGATCTTGATCGGTTGGCCGGTCGGGGTCTACTACTTCATCATCCGGCCGTGGCGGCGCGAGCGGCGCATCACTCTGGACGGCATGCTGCTCGTGGCCTGCGGACTGCTGTTCTTCCAGGATCCGCTCCTGAACTACTTCAACACGTGGAGCACCTACAACACGTGGATGTTCAACCGCGGCTCCTGGGTCGCCGAGATCCCGGGCTGGCGATCGTATTCCGAACCCGGCGCGATGATGGCCGAACCGTTGCTCATGAATGCCGCCGGATACTCCTACGGAGTGCTGCTGTGCACCATTCTCGGCTGTTGGATCATGCGCCAGGCCAAGAAGAAGTGGCCGAATATCAGCAATATGGGGCTGATCGGGGTGCTCATCGTCTGGACATTCTTCTTCGACCTCGTCATCGAGGGCATGTTCCTCATGCCCATGGGATTGTTCACCTATCCCGGCGCCATCCAGTCGCTGTCGATCAATGCCGGCACCTATTACCAGTGGCCCATCTATGAAGGGCTCATGTGGGGAGGCGTACAGGCAGGTCTGTGCTCGTTGCGCTACTTCACCGACGATCGCGGCCGCACCTTCGTCGAACGCGGACTCGAGAAGATCCAAGGCGGTTTCGCCAAGCAGCAAGCCACACGGTTTCTGGCGATCTTCGCGGCATGCAGCATGTTCTTCTTCGTCTGCTACAACCTGCCCGCGCAGTGGTTCGCGATGAACGCCGATCCCTGGCCCGAGGACATCCAGAAGCGTTCCTACTTCGACATGGGCATCTGCGGCGAAGGCACCGACCGGCTCTGCCCTCATCCGGTCCTGCCGATCCCCGGCAAGGACACCGGCTACATCGATCCGGAAGGCCGACTCGTCCTGCCCGAGGGCGAGAAACTACCGGAAATCGTCCCCTTCGAGCGAGGAAATTGAGATGTCGATCAGTCAAGCCGATGAGGTACTCGCCGAACTGGAAGCGCCGTTCTACCGAGCGGTCGGTGACGAGGTGGAAGTCTTCCAGGCGGCGGCTCGACGTGGTTCGCCTGTTCTGCTCAAAGGCCCGACCGGGTGCGGCAAAACCC
The DNA here is from genome assembly GCF_019038455.1 of Nocardia noduli. Taxonomy (NCBI): domain Bacteria; kingdom Bacillati; phylum Actinomycetota; class Actinomycetes; order Mycobacteriales; family Nocardiaceae; genus Nocardia; species Nocardia noduli. The sequence goes on along the minus strand of NZ_JAFMPL010000107.1, from coordinate 10,924 downwards.
GTTTCGTGGAAACGATGGCCCATGGACTCGGCCGTGAACTGATCACCGCCGCGGGCCACGAAGATATGACCTCGGCGGATCTGGTCGGCCGGTTCCTGCTCAAAGGAGGGGAAACAGTCTGGGCGGACGGGCCGTTGACCCGGGCCGTGCGCGAGGGCGCCATCTTCTATCTCGACGAGGTGGTCGAGGCTCGCCAGGACACGACCGTGGTGATCCATCCGCTCGCCGACCACCGCCGTGAGCTACCGATCGACAGACTCGGTACGACATTGCGCGCGGCGCCGGGCTTCCAGCTGGTGATCTCCTACAACCCCGGCTACCAGAGCGTCTTGAAGAGCCTCAAGGAGTCGACCCGTCAGCGTTTCGTCGCCATCGAACTGGACTTCCCCCCTGTCGATATCGAGACCGAAGTGGTCACCTACGAAGCCGGCATCCCACCCGAGACCGCGAGTGCCTTGGTAAAGGTCGGTCGCGCTATTCGCAATCTCGACGGGTCGCCGCTGCGGGAAGTGGCCTCCACGCGGCTGCTGATCCTCGCCGGCGGCCTGGTCGCGGAAGGACTGAGTCTGCGTAGTGCCGTCCAGTCGGCCGTCGTCCAGGCTCTCTCCGACGATCCGGACGTGGTGCGCGCGCTCGGTGAACTCGTCGACGCGATCCTGCCACGAGCATGAGCGCTTCCGATCCGAACAGTCCCGAGCGGTTTCGACTGATCGGCACCTTCCTCGCAGGCCGATCCGTCGGCATCGTGGAGGCGCCGGGGGACCGAGCAGCCCATACCGACGGCCAGGTGATCTTCGTCTCGGCGGGCCGCCCGCTCGCCGAGCAGCGCCGCGAGATGTTGGTCCAGACCGCACTACTCGGCGCGGGGAGTCTGGACCAGCACTTGGTGAAGACCTTTCGGGCACGTCCGGCGACAGCGCGTAGGTATCTGGCGCTGGAAGGTCGGCGAGTGCTCGCCGACCTGGCCGGACGGATTCCCCTCGCGGCCACGGTCGACCTCGACGAACCACCGAGCACCTCCAGTGCCGAACAGTCACTGGCTGTGGCAGTCGGTCGTGGTCATGTCACCGATCCACCCGAGTGGTTCGGTGTCATCAAAGCCTCCCGACTGCTGGGACCCACCAACGCGCCAGGAGGGCGGGCCACCACCAAAGAGCTGCGCTTGGAATTCGATCCCATCGACCTACCCGAGTCCGAAGACGAAGACGAAGACGGCGGAGATGGGGAGCAGCCAGGGGGCAGCAAGATCCTCAAACTGTTCGAGAACCCGCTGTTCAACTCCAAGGCACTGTCGGACCAACTGCGCAAGCTGTTCGGCAACTCCCGCTCTCCGGGCGATGGCGCCGCAGGTGCGGAGATGCAGGTCCGCTCTGTACGCCGAGTGCAGCGGGGAGGACCGAATGCCCAACCTCTTCCCACCCGTATCCAATTCACCGACGACGGCAAACCCGGCACCGCGCTCGGAGTGGGCGGCGCCTTGCATCCGGAATGGGATGTACACAACAACCGCTACCGGCCTGACTGGTGCCGAGTCATCGACTTCCCGCTGACGGTCGCCGCCGACATCTCCGCCGCGGGTATTCCGCCCGACGACGTACTGCGGCGGCGCCTGTCCCGCATCGGACTGGGCCCCAAGGCGTTGCGCCGTCGTCCCGACGGTGACGAGCTCGATATCGAGGCGCTCATCGATCTGGTCGTCGATCTGCGTTCGGGATACTCGCCACCGGAGAACATCTACCTGGAACATCGAAAACTCGAACGTAATCTCGGCGTCCTCGTGCTGCTCGACGCGTCGGGATCGGCTACCGACACCGATACCGAAGGTTTGGCGGTCCACGACCATCAGCGACGCGCGGCAGCCACCCTCGCGCTGACCCTCGAGGAACTCGGTGACCGTGTCGCGGTCTACGCGTTCCGGTCCCAGGGTCGGCACGCTGTCCATCTGCCCGCGATCAAAACGTTCGATCAACGTTTCGGCGCCCTCGGGCGCGCCCGGCTCAATCAGCTGCAACCCTCGAACTACACGCGCTTGGGCGCCGGTATCCGTGGGGCGGGAGAAATTCTCAAAAACGAAGCAGGAACACAGAACCGGCTCCTGGTCGTCCTCTCCGACGGCCATCCCTACGATGACGGATACGAAGGCCGCTACGCCGAAGCCGACGCCCACAAAGCCCTCGAAGAACTCCGTGCCGACGGTGTGGCCTGCCTGTGTCTTTCCATCGGCGCGACAACCACTACCGACGCACTCGCACGCGTCTTCGGCTCCGCCAGCCATGCCAGCGCAACCACCCTGTCCGAACTGAGTCCTCGAATGGACGAATTGTTCCTCTCGTCCTTACGAGAACTGGCTGCACCCACACCGCGGTAGCGAAGGACAGGTACGCGCCGCGGATCCACCCGGCCGCACGCGCGTCGAGGGACCGATCTGCCGCGCGCACGCCGTCGACACCGATCACATCGATACCGAACAAGGGAGGCTCATAGTGAGACACGATGAGACCCCGACTATCCACCCGGCCACGCCCACCGCGGTCGCTGAGATCAAGGACTGGTCGAAGGATTACGCACGGCGCCACCCGATCGCGTCGCTGCAGACCGTCGGACGGCAGGTCGCACTCGGCCGACAGGCTTTCCGCTATCTCGTCACCGATATCGCAGGGCGTCGTTTTCCCTTCGACGAGTTCGTCACTCAAGCGGTCTTCATGGTCAAGACGTCGCTGCTACCGACGGTGGCGGTGGCGGTGCCGATCAGCGCGACACTCTCGATCCAGTTCGGCCTGCTGGCCGGGCAGGTCGGCGCCACCGCATTGGCCGGGGCGGCGAGCGGACTGGCGGTGATTCGTCAATCCGCGCCGCTCGTCACCGCCATTCTGCTCGCGGCGGCAGTGGGTTCGGCGTTGTGCGCCGATCTCGGTTCCCGAAAGATCCGCGACGAGATCGACGCCATGGAAGTCATGGGGGTCTCCGTGCTGCGCAGGCTCGTGGTGCCGCGGCTGGCCGCGGGAATCGTTATCGCCATGGCGCTCACCAGTGTCAGTTGCTTTGTCGGATTCCTCGCCGGTTATCTGTTCAACGTCTATGTCCAAGGCGGGACGCCGGGCAGTTACATGGCGACCTTCTCTTCTTTCGCGACCGCGGGTGACCTCTACCTCGCCATGGCCAAGGCCGCGGTATTCGGTGTGATCGTGGTCGTGATCGCGTGCGAGAAGGGCCTGAACACGCGAGGTGGGCCAGGTGGTGTCGCGAATTCGGTCAACGCCGCCGTCGTGGCGTCCATCGTCGTGCTGATGGTGGTCAATCTCGGCTTCACCCAGATCTACACCATGCTGTTCCCGAGGACGACCTTGTAATGGCCACCACCTATCGCCCGCCTGGAGCTCGGGCCGTGATCGCCGTGGCGCGCCCGCCCTGGTACGGCATCATCCGGCTCGGGCACATGTTCACCTTCTTCGTGCGCGCCGTGGCCGCGATCCCAGTCGCCCTGCGGAACTACAGAAAGGAAACGTTGCGAATCCTGTCCGATGTGACCTGGGGCAACGGCTCGCTCATCGTCGGCGGCGGGACGGCGGGGGTGATGATCATCCTGGGAGCCGCGGCCGGAGGCATCGTCGGTATCGAGGGTTTCAACGCGTTGAAGCTGCTCGGCATGCAGCCTGCCACCGGAATGATCGCCGCTACGGCCGCGACTCGCGAGCTGGCGCCGATCATGGCCTCGATCGCGTTCGCGGCGCAGGCGGGATGTCGGTTCACCGCACAGTTGGGTGCGATGCGGATCTCCGAGGAGATCGACGCCCTGGATTCCATCGCGATCCGCCCGGTTCCCTTCCTGGTGTCAACGCGGTTGATCGCCTCCGTCGTGGCGGTGATTCCGCTGTTCCTGGCCGGACTGGCCGCGGACTATCTCGCGGTGAAACTGTTCGTCGGATTCGTCGGCGGTCAATCGTTCGGCACCTACGACCACTATTTCGACCTGGTGCTCAGTGGCACCGACATCGTCTACTCACTACTGAAAGCGATCGTCTTCGTCGTCGTCACCACCACGATCCAGTGCTACTACGGCTACTACGCGCGCGGAGGGCCGCAGGGGGTCGGCATCGCGGCCGGTCGCGCGATGCGCGCGAGCATCACCGTCATGATCTCGGTGAACCTGCTGATGACATTGGCGCTGTGGGGTTTCGACGCCGGTTCGAGGATAAGCGGGTGACGCGATGTCGATAGTGTTCGAATCCGACGACAGGAACCTGACCAACGCGGGCCTGTTCGTGCGCGGCCTGGCCGTCCTGGCCGTGCTCGCCGCCACCGCCACGGCGATGATCGCCCGATCCGAAGGGGCGTTCGCCGATACCGTCGAGGTCACGGCGATGCTGGTCGATGTCGGCGACGGACTTCCCACGAGGTCCGACGTCAAATACCGCGGTGTCCTGGTCGGCAGCGTGCAGGAGGTGATTCCGGCCGCCGGTGGCGGACCCAATACGGTGCGCATCGACCTGCTGCCCGACCACGTCGCCGGGATTCCCTCGACCGTGACCGCACGGGTGGTCCCGAGCAACGTATTCGCTGTTCCCTCGGTACAACTCATCGACAACGGTCCCGGTGCCGCGTTGTCCGACGGCGCGTCGATCCCGGAGGATCACAGCCGCGCCAGTGTGCAGTTGCAAACCTCCCTGACCGCGTTGAGTCAGATCGTCGCCGCTGTCGGACGCCCGGACTCGGACCCCACCGTCGGAATCTTCGAAACCCTCGAGCGAGCGACCCGCGGCCGCGGCCAGGATGCGCTGACCGCCGCGGCCCAGCTCGAGCGAATCGTGCGCGCCTACAACGCGCAGGCGACCACCGACGACGAATACTCCTTGCTCACCGGCCTGTCGGAAGCGGTGCACGGGTTGCAACAATCCGCCCCGGACCTGCTGGCCGCGCTGCACGACGCGGTCGGACCCATGCGCAGCGTGGCCGAGCAGCGACTTCGCTTGGCGCAGTTACTGACCGGTGCCAACGCGACCACCGCCACCGTCGGCGCAGCGATGACCAATCGCACCGACACCCTCATCGACCTCAACAGCAGGATGGGACCGGTCCTACAGATACTCGCCGCGGGAAGCCCCAACTTCGTTCAGATGACCACCTCACAGACCCGCGTCGCGCGGGTGTTCGCCCACGATTTCTGGAACGCCGACAATCAGAGCGGCACCGCCAAGGTCATCGTCGAGCTCACCCCGCACAAGCAGTACACCAGCACCGACTGCCCCCGCTACGGCGAGCTGACCGGAGCGAGTTGCGAGAACGGTCCGGCCGCGGGCCCGCCCGTCATCGGCGCTCTCGACGGTCCTGTCAGCACAGCCGAGCAACGACAGCGTCTCGCCGAGCGCCTCGGGCTGCCACCCGAATCCATCGGTCTCGCAGAGCTTTTCGGCCTCACGGGCCAGGCCCCTGCCGCGCCCGGTACCGCCGGTGCGCCTCATACAGACCCGACGAGCTCTCCAGTGCCGACGGCGGGAGAACCCCGATGAAACGAAGCCGTGAGCTCGTCGGCCTGACCGCCTTCCTGCTCGTCGCCGCCCTGCTCACGTGGATGGTCCACGTGACGCTGCAACGAGATGTCACCGGCGACACCCACACCTACTCCGCGATTTTCACCGACGTCTCCGGACTACGCGTCGGCGACGACGTACGGGTCGCCGGAGTGCAGGTAGGCCGCGTCGACGACATCGAGGTCCACGGACCGCAGGCCGAGGTCACCTTCCGGTTGCGCCGGGACCAGACCGTGTACGGCAACACACTCGCTTCGGTCACCTACCAGAATCTGATCGGACAGCGCTACCTCGGACTGAGCCTGTCCGACGTCGGGGATCCGGCTCCGCTGCCACCGGACGCGCAGATCCCCGTGGAACACACGCAACCCTCGTTCGATCTTTCCGGGCTGCTCAACGGATTCCAGCCGTTGTTCAGCACTCTCGATCCGGACGACGTCGACAACCTGACCTCCGCGCTGATCCGCGCACTACAGGGCGACGACGGCGCGGTCGCCGCCCTGATCACCCAGACCGCCACGCTGGCGCAATCCTTCGCCGGACCCGACCAGATCCTCGGCACGCTCATCGACAACCTCTCGGTCGTCATGAGCACGCTGGCCGGACAGAGCGCCGGGATGCAGACGACGATCACCCAGACCCGCAAGATCTTCGACGGACTCGAAACTCGCCGCGACACCCTGATCGAGCAGACCAGCCGAATCGCCACCGTCCTGTCGGACGCCGCCACCGTCGTCGACGGTGCCGGCCCCGCACTGAGTGAGTTCGTCCGCCGCGAACCCGGCTTCGCACACCACTTCGTCGACGGCCGAGACCGTTTCGCCTACCTCGGCTTCAACCTCCCTCTGCTGCTGGAATCCATGGTCCGGGCCACCGACAGCGGCGCCTACGTCAACGCCTACGTCTGCGATATCGGATTCGGCATCGTCCCGGGAATCGACCCGGTGATCTCCCGGATCCTCGCAGGCTCCTCCCCCACCGGCCGTCCCCAGAACTCCGCGATCTGCAGGTAGAACGATGATGAAACAACTGCGTGCCCTCACCCGCGGGCGATCGCGGGCAGGCCGAGACCGCGTCGACACGACCGACACCGACAAGTCGCTGCGCCTCGGGATCACCGCCGTCGGCGCAGCGGTACTGATGCTGGTCGCGATGGTCGGAATCAACTCGCTGCACCTGGGTTCACGCACCTGCCGAGCCGATTTCGCGCAGGCCGCCGGACTCGGCGCGGGCGACGCGGTGACCTGGGCCGGTATCCCCGTGGGCACGGTGACCAGCACCCGACTGGCCGGTGACCACGTCGAGGTCACCATGACGATCGACAACGACGACGTCACACTGGGCGCGGACACCGCAGCCGCGATCAAACTGACCACACTGCTCGGCTCCCGCTACGTCGAACTGCGCTCCAGCGGCACCGGAGAACTGCCTGACAATCGGATCCAGTTGTCCCACACCACCGTTCCCTACGACCTCGAAACCGCGCTACAAGACGCCACCACCACCTTCGACCAACTCGACGCAGACCAGATCGCCCAATCGATGGCCTCGCTCTCACGCGGGCTGGACGGCGTACCGTCGCTGATCCCCGGCATCCTGCGCGATGTCCGATCCCTCTCGACCGTCATCGCGCAGCGCCGCGACCAGATCGGCGCGCTGCTCACCAGCACCGCCCAGGTCAGCACCGTCATCGGTGACCAGCAAGCCGATCTGGCCGCGGTGATCGGCCAGGGCAGCACCGTCCTACAGCAGATCAATGCCCGTCAGGACGCGCTGCGTCGACTACTCGAGGCGACCACTTCCCTGGTGCGGCGCCTGGAACCGATCGTGGTCGGCGAACACGCCGAAATCGAACAACTACTGACCGATTTGCACGACATGACCGCGATGATCGCCGGCCACGACGATCTGCTGCGCAACATTCTGCAGATCCTCCCGGTTCCCTGGCGGCTGTTCGCCAATGCCACCGGCACGGGTGCCGAATTGAACGCCAATGCCCCCGATGGAGCCTTCGTCGACTCGTGGATGTGCGCGTTGAGTGCCACCGCCGTCGCGGCAGGCCGCGCCCCCTACCTCCAGGACTGTCGATGAGCGTCACCCTGTCCACTCTCAAACTGGCCGTGCTCGCGCTGAGCGCGGCGTGTCTGGCCGGATGCTCGTCGGGTCCCGGCGCCGACACCACCACGATCACCGCCCGATTCGCCAACGCCAACGGCCTCTACGAAGGCAACTCGGTCTCGGCCCTCGGGATGCGCGTCGGTCGGATCGTCCGCATCGATGCCCGCGGCACCGACGTCGAGGTCGAGATGGACATCGACAACGGAATCCGGCTACCCGCCGACGTGCAGGCGGTCACGGTCTCGGACTCGATACTCACCGACCGCCATATCGAACTCACCCCGATCTACCGGGGCGGTCCCCCCCTGCCCGACGGCGCGACACTTGATACCACCCGCACGAAAACCCCGGTCGAGTTCGACGCCCTGCTCTCGATGACACAGAAGCTGTCCACCTCCCTGTCCGGTGACGGCAACGGCTCGGGTCCGATCGCCGACCTGATGAACCTGGGCGCGGCGGCCACCAGCGGCAACGGCAACGACATGCGAGCCGCGCTCGGCGAACTCTCCCGCGCGCTGCAACTCGGCCACGACAACGGCGCCGCCACCAGCGACGCGATCACCACCGTCGTCACCAACCTCGACTCCCTGACCGCGGCCGCTGCACGCAACGACCAGACGCTACGCCAATTCGGCTCCGCCGTAGCACAACTCAGCGACTTCCTGGCCGAACAGCAATTCGGAACAGGCGAGACCGGTGCCGCGCTCAACCGGATCATCACGCAGGTCACCGACCTACTCCAACGCCACCGGGGCACCATCGCCGGCCTCACCGGCAACGCCGACACCCTGGCGACCTCCCTGGCCGACTACGACTACAACCTGGCCGACTTCCTGGACGTATTCCCCCTGGTCACCGATAACGCCTACAACGCCATCGACCACAACGTCGGCGCACTACGCGCCGCGGTCGACATCAACAGACTTCTGCTCGACGGCCAGATGGTCAAGGAGATCTGTAATCTGTTGCAGCTCAACAGTCTCGGCTGCGACACCGGCACCATGCGGGACATGGGACCGGACTTCGGCATCACCGCCATCCTGACGGGACTCGCGGAAAAGAACAGCCGATGACACGACCGACACGTGCGATCTTCTTCATCTCGACCGCCGCCACGCTGGCACTGTCCGCCACCGGATGCGCCGCCGGACTCGACCGACTGCCGCTGCCCGCCCCCGGACTCGGCGGCGACACCTACACCCTGACAGCGACATTCGACAACGCTCTCAACCTACCGACCAAAGCGAAAGTCAAACTCAACGGCGCCGATATCGGACAGGTCGACTCCATGTCCGCTCGCGAGTACACCGCCGTCGTGACGATGCGCATCAACTCCACCGTGCGCCTGCCCGAAGGCACGTCGGCCGAACTGCGATCGGCCACGCCGATGGGCGATGTGTTCGTCGCCATGAAACCGCCCCCGGCCGCCGAGACCGGTACCGCGATGCTCGGCGAGGGCAGCGCGATTCCACTGGAGTCGACCTCGGCCGCGAGCACCATCGAGGAAATGCTCACTCGCGCATCGCTTCTGGTCAGCGGCGGCACCATCGACTACCTCACCGACGTCATCGCCGCGCTCGGCGAGCACGTCGGGGGCCGCGGCGAACGGCTCGCCGCGCTACTCGACCAGACCCGGACCCTGTTGGGCACCCTCTCGGCCCGCTCCACACAGATCGGCGACGTCCTGCGTTCCGCGGCCGACCTCAGCGCGACCGTCGCCACCCAACGCACCACCCTCACCGACGCCGTCGCCGCGGCCGGACCTGCCATGGAAGTGCTCGCCGAGAACACCGACTCGTTGCTCACCCTCGTGGACCGCATCGACGTGATCACCGCCCAGCTGGCCCGGTTCCCCAGCATCCAGGGCACCAACAACACCAGCATGGCAGCCAATATCAATCAACTGGCCGCCGGCCTCAACGCCGCGGCGAACAATCCCGAAGCCGACCTCGACGAACTGAACACCATGCTGGGAATCGTGATCAAGATGATCAGCGGCCCCAACGGCCACGTCGACGTCGACGTCACCCAGGTCGCCGTCGGCGCCGTCCCCGACCCCGGATTTCCCGGAACCCCCGGCGGCAGGCTCCCCGATGTCACGGACTGGACCGCTTTCGTGGGCTCACTCCAGCACATGCTCGATCGACTGGGTAACCGGCTGGAAGGCAAGCCACGATGACCACGACAATCCACCGAAGCCCCTGGGAGACACCCGCTCGCCTGCTCCTGGATGTCGTCGGCCGCGCCCACCGCCATCGAGTCGCCGTGTCGCTGCTGGGGCTGCTCGCGATTCTCGGCAGTGCGAGTGGCTATCTGCTGCTGGGCACTCTCGGTATCGATCCGCTCGACGACCCGTATCGGGTGCACGTGGAACTGGAGCGATCCGGCGGGCTACTCCCGGGGCAGGATGTCACCCTGCGCGGAGTCCGCGTCGGACGCGTCGAGACCGTCGAAGTCGCCGGTGACAAAGTCGTCGCCGTCGCCGCCATCGACGAACACGTCCGCATCCCCGCCTCCGGTCAGGTCCGCGCCGCCGCCCTGTCCGCGGCCGGCGAGCAGTACCTGGACTTCCTCCCCACCACGAACGACGGCCCCTACCTCACCGATGACGCTGTCATCACCTCCGACCGCACCACCACCCCGGTCCCGCTCTCGGACATGCTCGAAAGCCTCAGTGCCACACTCGCACAGATCGATCCGGCGCGGCTCGCGGCGATCTCCCGGGAACTCGGTGTCGGTCAGGCCGGCCCCGACAAACTGGCGACGATCATCGACGGCGGCACGTTCCTCATCTCGACACTGGATGCGACCCTCCCGCAAACGGTGAATCTGCTCCACAACAGCAGAGTCGTCCTGGCCACCCTGAACGACGGCCGACACGCCCTCCGGTCCACCTCGGCCGACCTGTCGGCCACACTCGGCGGGGTGTCCTCGATGACCGGCGGCTTCGAACAACTCGTCACACAGACACCGCCGATGCTGTCCACGCTCGACGTCCTGCTCGCCGAGAACTCACCGACCATGGTCCAACTGCTCGGCAATCTCGTCACCGTCTCCCAGGTCGCCTACTCCCGGATCCCGGCACTGAACGAGTTCTTCTTCCCCCAACAGCGCAACGGCTCGGCACTCGACGCGGTGACCTCGGCATTCCACGACGGCGGTGTCTGGGCCCTGGCCAGTATCTACCCCCGCTACGCCTGCGACTACAACCTGCCACGACGTGCCGGATCGGTGCCCGACTACGCCCCGCCCTACTTGCACGCGGACTGCACCGACCC
>NZ_JAFMPL010000106.1:0-28694 GCF_019038455.1 Nocardia noduli | reverse complement strand
TATCAGGACTGAACGGTGATGAGCGAACAGCGACCCGACCTGCCTGACCCCGGCGAGAGCCGTGATGATTCCGAACACGCCGTCCCGACCATTCGCTGGTCCGACGTGGTCGCCGGACACATGGATTCGACTCCGGAGCCGGAAACCGCCGCCGAGCAGGAATTCCCGGATCCGGCGGAAGCGACGCAACCGCTCTACCTCGGATTCTGGGCCGAGCCGGGTGATCCGAACGCCACCGTGGCGGTGCAGAGGTCGGCTGCGGAACCGGCCGGTGCGGAGGAGCAGGGCACCGTTGCGGCCTCCGATATCGCTGGACCGGGCACCGTGTCCTCGGACGATCGTCGGCGGGGCACCGTGGCGTCCGGTGCCACCGGGTCCGGATCTGCGGTTTCCGGCGCGGGGGCCCCCACCACCGATTCCGGTGCGGCCCTGCGCACCTCGGGCCGCAGCGTCCGCACCGCCAGATCGCGCCCGACGGTCCGCAGGCTCGGCGCGGGCCTGGTGACGATTCCCGCCGTCGCACCCGCCGACCCCTTGGCCGCGGTCCTCGCCGATCCCATGGTCGCGGAGGGTAAACGTTTCTGCTGGCGTTGCGGCAATCCGGTGGGACGCACCACCGCCGCCCATCCCGCGAGTACCGTCGGCATCTGCGAAACCTGCCAGGCCCCTTATGATTTCCGACCTTCGCTGCGGCCGGGCGATATGGTGTCGGGACAGTACGAGATCCAGGGCTGTATCGCCCACGGCGGTCTCGGCTGGATCTACCTGGCGATCGACCGCAATGTGAGCGACCGCTGGGTCGTCCTCAAAGGCTTGTTGCACGCGGGGGACGCCGAGGCGCAGGCCGTCGCGGTCGCCGAACGTCAGTTCCTCGCCGAAGTTGCCCATCCCAGCATCGTCAAGATCCACAATTTCGTCGAACACGCGACCCCGGACGGCACACCCGTCGGGTTCATCGTTATGGAATACGTCGGCGGACGCTCGCTGCGCACGATCCTCGACACCTATCGCAAACCGGATCGGATGCCGGTGGCCGAGGCCATCGCCTACGTGCTGGAAATCCTTCCCGCGCTGGAATATCTGCATTCCATCGGCCTCACCTACAACGATCTCAAACCCGATAACGTGATGGTGACCGAGGATCAGGTGAAACTGATCGACCTCGGCGCGGTCGCGACCATCGAGGCATACGGAAATCTGTACGGCACCAAAGGTTTCCAGGCTCCAGAGATCGGAAAGACCGGCCCGACCGTCGCCTCCGATATCTACACGGTCGGTCGAATGCTCGCCGTGCTCAGCCTGAACATGCCGATGGAGCACGGCCGCTACGCCGACCATATTCCCGGGCCGTCCGGGCATCCGGCCCTGCTGCGTTACGAGTTCTTCCACCGACTGCTGCTGACCGCGACCGATCCGGACCCCGATCGCCGTTTCCCCTCCGCCCGGGCCATGGCCGCGCAGTTGGCGGGCGTGCTGCGCGAAGTCCTCGCGATGGACACCGGCGCCGAACATCCACAGTTGTCCACGGTCTTCAGTCCGCAGCGTGGAAGTTTCGGCACCGACGAACTCATCGCCCAGACCGACGCCTACGCCGACGGCCTCGGCCGCAGCGCGCTGATGAACGCGAGCGATATCGTCGCCGCGCTGCCCGTTCCGCTGCTCGACCCGTCCGACCCGTCCGCCCTGTTGCTCGCCGCCGCGGTGCAGCCCGATCCGAGACAGGCGCTGTCCGCCCTGGACGAAGTACGCGAGCGCGCCGCCGCCGATCCCGACAACGCCCCCGAGACACTGGATCTGGAACTTTCACTGGCCGAGGCGAAGGCGCGGCTGGAACTGGGCGACACCGCCGAGGCCCGCTACCTGCTGCGCCGATTGACCGAAACCGATTGGCGCATCGACTGGTACGTCGGCCAGGCCGAGTTGCGAGAACAGAACTACGAACACGCCTTCGCGGCCTTCGACGAGGTGCTGCGCGTGCTCCCCGGTGAGATAGCTCCCAAACTCGCGCTCGCGGCCACCGCCGAACTGGTTCTGCAACAATGGGATTCGGAAGATCCGGAACAGTGGCGCGCCTACGCCGAGAAGTTCTACGACACCGTATGGCGTACCGACCGCGCCGTGGTGAGCGCCGCCTTCGGTCTGGCCCGCCAACTCGCGGGCAACGCCGACGTTCCCGAGGCGGTCGCGGCACTCGACGAGGTCCCCGCCTCCTCACGCCACTACACCACCGCCCGCCTGACCGCGGTCTGGCTGATGCTGACCGCGGGCCCGATCGCCGACCTGGACGAATCCACCCTGCGTATCGCCGCCGCCCGAGTCGAATCCCTGCCTGCGGGCGAACATCGCGCGACCCAGCTGAAAGTACTGGTCCTCGGCGCCGCCCTGGCCTGGCTGCAAGCGGGCAACACCCCGAAATCCGACACCCCCGGCCTCTTCGGTGCCCCCTTCACCGAACGCGACCTGCGCGAGGGCACCGAATCCGGCCTGCGCGCCCTCGCCCGCGGCGCCCCCGGCCGTGCCCACCGCTACGCCCTCGTCGACCTCGCCAACAGCATCCGAGCCCAATCCTGGTTCTGAACGCTCATACCCACCGAGCGACGGAAATGCTCCGGGTCGATACCCACGGGATCTCATCCCTGAGGATGACCCAAGAGAACACCTTCTGGTGACGCTCGGGCGGGTGTGATGCGCAATGCTGGGGGCATGATCGAGCTGAGGGGCCTGACCAAGCATTACGGGCAGACCGTCGCGGTTCAGGATCTCTCCTTCACCGTCCGTCCTGGACAGGTGACGGGGTTTCTGGGACCGAACGGCGCCGGTAAATCGACGACCATGCGGATGATCCTCGGGCTGGACAAGCCCACCTCGGGGGTCGCGCTCATCAATGGCAAGGCGTATCGGGAGCTGGACCACCCGTTGAACGAGGTCGGTGCGCTACTGGACGCGAAGTGGGTGCATCCGAATCGCTCGGCGCGCGCGCATCTACAGTGGCTGGCGGCGTCGAACGGGATCGCGAAATCCCGGGTCGAGGAAGTGCTGCGGCTGGTCGGCCTGTCGGAGGTGGCGGGGAAGAGCGCGGGCGGATTCTCGCTCGGCATGTCGCAGCGGCTCGGCTTGGCCGGTGCGCTGCTGGGTGATCCGAAGGTGCTGCTGTTCGACGAGCCGGTGAACGGCCTCGATCCGGAGGGGATCCTGTGGATCCGCCGGTTCATGCAGCGTCTGGCCGCCGAGGGGCGCACGGTACTGGTGTCGAGCCATCTGCTCTCGGAGATGGCGCAGACCGCCGAACATCTGGTCGTCATCGGGCGCGGTCAGTTGATGGCCGACACCACGACCAAGGAATTCATCGAGCGGTCGTCGGAAATGGCCGTGCGCGTGCGCAGTCCGCAACTCGACCAATTGCGCAGCCTGCTGACCTCGAACGGGATGACCGTCAAGGAGGACGGCCAGGGCAAGGAAGGTCCCGCGCTGATCGTGGCGAATGTCAGCAGCGACGACGTGGGCAAACTGGCGGGGGCGAACGACATCACGCTGTTCGAGCTGTCGCCGCAGCGGGCCTCGCTGGAGGAGGCGTTCATGCGGATGACCGGCGGTGCGGTGCAGTACCACGGTGAGGGTGTCGACCAGGTGATGGGAGGTGCGCTCTGATGGGCGTATTGGCGGCGGAACGGATCAAACTCACCTCGACGCGGTCGCCGTGGTGGTGCTCGGCGCTGTTCGTGGTGGCGACGCTCGGGATCGCGGTGCTCTTCAGTCTGGTGCTGAAACTCGGTGTCGAGCAGTTCAATCAGGATATCGCCGAGGGTAAACAGCCCGCGACGACCAATCCGTATCCGGACAACGCGATCGCGGGACTCGGCATCACCGGTGTCGCCGACGGATTCCCCGGATTCGGGTACATCCTGGTGATGATTCTCGCGGCACTGGCTGTGACCAGCGAGTACCGCTTCGGCACCATCAAGGCCACCTTCCTCGCGCTGCCCAACCGGGCGTCGGTGCTGTTCGCCAAAGCGGGACTGATCGGTGTGGTCGCGGCATTGCTTTCCGCGGTTCTCACCTTCGTCAGTTTCTTCATCTTCAAGGCGCTGATCGGCAACGACGCGGGCCGATTCCTCAGTCTGTCCGACGGTGACAACAAGGTGTTCTACGCGGTGCCGATCTTCGTGGTGCTCGTGGTCTTCCTGTCGGTGGGGGTCGGAGCGCTGATCCGGCAGTCGGCGGGTGCGCTGTCGCTGTTGATCGTGTGGCCCGTGCTGGTGGAGCCGATCGTCGGCGCGTTCGGCGAGACGGGCCGGAATATCAAAGTGTTCCTTCCTTTTCAGAACGCGGGACGTTTCATCGGTACCGCCGACAACACCCTGCCCTGGCACTGGGGACCGTGGGGTGGCCTGCTCTACTTCGCGGCCGTCGTCGCGCTGATCTTCGGCGCGGCCGTCTACTTCGTGAATCAGCGCGACGCCTGATTCCTGGAACTACCCGAGTCGCACTCCCTCGCCACTCGGGTGCCGGGGTCCGGACCTTGTCGGGAGGTCTCTGGACTCCGATCGCAGCGCCCACCACTGCCCGGTGGTCGATGCGCGACCGGTCCGGTGCGGACTCTCCTTCGCACCGGACCGGTTTTTTTGCGCTTTGTATGGTCGTCGGCGCGTGAATTCCGTGATAACTGTGACTGACGGTACTGTTAAGCGAGTCGGGTGGCCTGTAGCATCGTGTCAGCAACCTTCACGTTATCCATCGGCGGACCCAACGATGTGCTCGCTCCGTGCGATAGAGAGGTGTCCGGTGGCGATGATCGGTAACCGACCGACCGACGGTCGGCTGGGCTACGCTCGCTCCGTGAGCGAGACACCTTCCGGCGGTGCGGAGTCCGTGCCGGAGACGGGGGAGCGCGACGAGATCGCGCCCGAGGTAGTGATTCCCTTGACGCCTGCCGACGAGATTCCGAATTCCCGCAGGTCGACGCAGAGTTTTCGACGCGCGCAGTTCTCCACGCTGATGAACGCGGCGAATCAGCGCCCCGATCTGATCGACGCGTTGCGCAAGGCGCGTGAACAACTTCCCGGCGACCCCGCTTTCGGTGACCCGCTGTCGGTTTCGGGTCCGGGCGGGGCGCGGGCGGTGGCCCGTGCGGCGGACCGGATCGTCGGCGATACGCCCAGCGCGGCCCGGGAGATCGGCTTCGGCGCGTTGCAGATCTGGCAGGCGGTACTGGAGAAGGTCGGTCGCGGAAAAGGTAGCGAAGAAATAACTGTCATGTTCACCGACCTGGTCGCTTTCTCCAAGTGGTCGCTGTCCGCCGGTGACGGGGCGACGCTGGAACTGCTGCGCGGGGTCGCCAAGGCCATCGAGCCGCCGATCGCCGACCGTGGCGGTCACGTCGTCAAGCGCATGGGCGACGGTGTGATGGCGGTATTCGACTCGCCCGACCGTGCGGTCGGTGCGGCGATCCAGGCCAAGCGCAATCTGGAAAAGGTCGAGGTCGGCGGCTACACCCCGAAGATGCGAGTCGGCCTGCACACCGGCTCACCGCGCGAGATCGGCGGCGATTGGCTCGGGGTGGACGTCACCATCGCGGCCCGGGTGATGGAGGCGGGCGGCAACGGTCACACCATGCTGTCGGAGGCGACCCTGGACGCGCTGCGGCCGGAAACCCTGGCCCAGCTCGGGATGGGTGTCAAACCGTATCGGCGCAGCTTCTTCGCGGCCCCGATGAGCGGGGTGCCGGAGGATCTGCGGATATTCCGGCTGTCGCGCGGCTGAGGCTCAGAGCCACCAGACGATCGCACCGCCCGCCGCGAGTACTCCGCAGACGGCGAGTGTGATGGCGAGTGGGCGCGTGGTCTTCCACAGCGAGTACGCGCCGCCGAGCAGAAAGCCGGACAGTGCGAGCAACAGGATCACGGTGACTTCGCCCGACATGGCGACCATCTTGCCGGTGCGGGCGGACAGTCCCGGCACCGGCCTGGAAAAAGTGCCGCTGAACTGCGTATCCATTTAACAAGCACGCAAGCTTGATTTTTTCTGTGCCGGATGTGATGCTGGTCATCGGAACGCGAACACCTCCGGCGCGGTAATGCGGCCGCGTGCGGGCGGTTCGCCGCACAGGGAGGCCTCCAGCTCATGAGTATGCTGGCCGCCGATCCGGATGTGATCCGAATCGGCAACTGTTCCGGTTTCTACGGTGATCGGCTCGGTGCGATGCGGGAGATGCTCGAAGGTGGGCAGCTCGACGTGCTCACCGGCGACTACCTCGCCGAACTCACCATGCTGATCCTGGGCCGGGACCGGATGAAGGATCCCGGCCTCGGCTATGCCAAGACCTTCGTCACCCAGATCAAGGATTGCCTCGGTCTCGCGCTGGAACGCGGGGTGCGCATCGTCACCAACGCGGGCGGTCTGAATCCGGCCGGGCTGGCGGAGAAACTGCGCAAGGTGGTCGCCGATCTCGGACTCGACGCGCGGATCGCCTACGTCGAAGGTGACGATCTGCTCGGGCGCACCGACGAACTCGGCCTCGGCGCACCGCTGACGGCCAACGCCTATCTCGGCGCGTGGGGTATCGCGACCTGCCTGGAGTCGGGCGCGGATATCGTGGTCACCGGCCGGGTCACCGACGCCTCCGTCGTCGTCGGACCCGCCGCGGCGCATTTCGGCTGGGGCCGAACCGATTACGACGCGCTCGCGGGCGCGGTGGTGGCGGGACACGTCATCGAATGCGGCACCCAGGCCACCGGCGGCAATTTCGCCTTCTTCACCGAACTCGCCGATCTCGGTCGCCCCGGTTTCCCGATCGCCGAGATCCGCAGGGACGGAAGCAGTGTCGTCACCAAACACGACGGCACCGGCGGCGCGGTCACCGTCGACACCGTCGCGGCGCAGTTGATGTACGAGATCCAGGGCGCGCGCTACGCGGGCCCCGATGTCACCGCGCGGCTCGACACCGTCGCACTCGTCCCTGCGGGGACGGACCGGGTGCTGATCAGCGGTGTCACCGGCGAGGCGCCGCCGCCGCGACTGAAGGTCTCGCTCAATACCCTCGGCGGCTTCCGCAACGAGATGGAATTCATCCTGACCGGCCTCGACATCGAGGCGAAAGCGGCACTGGCGCGACGACAGCTGGAATCCTGGCTGCCGGAGCGGCCCGCCGAACTGGAGTGGA
This sequence comes from Nocardia noduli, assembly GCF_019038455.1. Lineage (NCBI taxonomy): Bacteria > Bacillati > Actinomycetota > Actinomycetes > Mycobacteriales > Nocardiaceae > Nocardia > Nocardia noduli. The sequence continues at coordinate 21,535 of NZ_JAFMPL010000106.1, read as the reverse complement.
CCCTCGCCAGGCTGGACCGTCCCGACGCCGAGACCGAGGAGCAGGCCAGCGCGCTGTTGCGCTGCGTGGTCCGCGATCCCGACCCGAACAAGGTCGGCCGCGCCTTCTCCGGCGTCGCGGTGGAACTCGCGCTCGCCAGCTATCCGGGATGCAGTTTCACGAGCGTGCCGGGAAACGGCGCGCCGTACGGCGTGTACCGGCCCGGCTATGTGGACGCCGCCGAGGTGCCCCATGTCGCGGTGCTGCCCGATGGCAGTCGCGTGGACATCGCGGCGTCCGAGCAGACCCGTGCGCTCCAGGACGTCGAAACCCCGGAGTTGCCGGAACCATTGCCCGCGAAGGAGTTCCGTCGCGTTCCGCTCGGCACGGTCGCGTTGGCGCGCAGCGGCGACAAGGGCGGTGACGCGAATGTCGGCGTCTGGGTGCGCACCGACGAACAGTGGCGCTGGCTGGCGCACGCGCTGACCGTCGAGCGGCTGAAAGAGCTACTGCCCGAGACACGTTCGCTCACGGTCACCCGGCATGTACTGCCCAATCTGCGCGCCGTCAATTTCATCATCTCCGGTCTGCTCGGTGCGGGCGTCGCCTATCAGGCCCGTTTCGACCCGCAGGCCAAGGGGCTCGGCGAATGGCTGCGCTCCCGGCATATCGATATCCCTTGGGAGTTACTGCCATGAATCCGATATCGCGAGGCGTTTCGACGCGGACCCGGCGATCGGCCGGCCAGTGGTGAGCCCGTGGAACACACCCGAACGGCGCGAATTGCGCGCCACGGTCAGGGGTTTCGCGGAGCGGGAAGTGCTGCCCTACCTCGACGACTGGGAGCGCGACGGCGAAATCCCCCGTGACCTGCACAAGAAGGCGGGCGCGCTCGGACTGCTCGGCATCCAGTTCCCCGAGGCGGTCGGCGGTTCCGGCGGCGACGGCATCGACGCCATGATCGTCTGCGAGGAATTGCACCAGGCGGGCGGTTCGGGCGGACTGTTCGCCTCGCTGTTCACCTGCGGTATCGCGGTGCCGCACATCATCGCCACCGGTGACGAGGACCTGATCGAGCGTTTCGCCAGGCCCACGCTCGCCGGGGAGAAGATCGGCTCGCTCGCCATCACCGAACCCGGCGGCGGGTCCGACGTGGGCCACCTGACCACCACGGCGCGCCGCGACGGGGACCACTACATCGTCAACGGCGCGAAGACCTACATCACCTCGGGATGCCGCGCCGATTTCGTGGTCACCGCGGTGCGCACCGGTGGGCCGGGTTCCGGCGGGATCTCCCTGCTCGTGGTGGAGAAGGGCACGCCCGGATTCACGGTCAGCCGCAAGCTGGACAAAATGGGCTGGCGCGCCTCCGATACCGCCGAATTGTCCTACGTGGACGCGCGGGTTCCGGTGGAGAATCTGGTCGGGCCGGAGAATTCCGGGTTCTTCCAGATCGCGGGCGCTTTCGTCAGCGAACGCGTCGGCCTCGCCGTGCAGGCGTATTCGCAGGCGCAGCGCTGCCTCGATCTGACCCTGGAATGGGTGCGTGCTCGCGAGACCTTCGGCAGGCCGCTGATCAGCAGGCAGTCCGTGCAGAACACGGTCACCGAGATGGCCCGGCGCGTCGATGTGGCACGGGTCTACACCAGGGAAGTGGCCAAGCGCAGTGCCGACGGTGAGACGGATCTGATCGCCGAGGTGTGCTTCGCCAAGAACACGGCGGTCGAAGCAGCGGAATGGGTCGGCAACCAGGCCGTCCAACTCTTCGGCGGACTCGGCTACATGCGCGAATCCGAGGTGGAGCGGCAGTACCGCGATATCCGCATCCTCGGAATCGGCGGTGGCACCACCGAAATCCTCACCGGATTGGCGGCAAAGCGATTGGGGTACCAGTCTTGAGCACGTTGCGCAGCACCCTCGACAGCGCCTCGCCCGAATACGGCGCGGCGGCCGAGGCGATGACGGTCAAACTCACCGAGATCGAGGCGGAATTCGCCAAGGCGATCGCCGGTGGCGGCGCCGACAAACTCGCCAGGCATCGCAAACGCGGCAAACTCACCGCACGCGAACGCATCGAACTGCTCATCGACGAGGATTCCCCGTTCCTGGAACTGTGCCCGCTCGCGGCCTGGGGCAGTGAATTCCACGTCGGCGCGAGCGTCATCGCGGGAATCGGCATCGTCGAAGGCGTCGAATGCGTCATCGTCGCCCCCGATCCGACCGTGCGCGGCGGCACGTCCAATCCGTGGACGCTGCGAAAGAACCTGCGTATCAACGATATCGCGATGGAGAACCGGCTCCCGGTCATCGGGCTCGTCGAATCCGGCGGCGCGGACCTGCCGACCCAGAAAGAGGTTTTCGTCCCCGGCGGACGGATGTTCCGCGATCTGACCAGGCTGTCGGCGGCGGGTATTCCGACCATCGCGCTGGTCTTCGGCAATTCCACCGCGGGCGGGGCCTACATTCCCGGCATGTCCGACTACACGGTCATGATCAAGGAGCGGTCCAAGGTTTTCCTCGGTGGACCGCCGCTGGTCAAGATGGCGACCGGTGAGGAATCCGACGACGAATCCCTCGGCGGTGCGGAGATGCACGCGCGCGTTTCGGGACTGGCCGATTACCTGGCCGCCGACGAACAGGACGCGATTCGCATCGGCCGCTCGATCGTGCGGCGGTTGAACTGGACCAAGAAGGGGCCCAGTCCGCGCGCCGAGGTCATCGAGCCGCTGTTCGACCAGGAAGAACTACTCGGCATCGTGCCGTCGGATCTGAAGATCCCCTTCGATCCGCGCGAGGTGATCGCCCGGGTGGTCGACGGGTCGGATTTCGACGAGTTCAAACCCCTCTACGGCAGCAGCCTGGTCACCGGATGGGCCGAATTACACGGCTACCCGGTGGGTATCCTCGCCAACGCGCGCGGCGTGCTGTTCTCCGAGGAGGCGCAGAAGGCCGCGCAATTCATCCAGCTGGCGAATCAGAAGGACACGCCACTGCTGTTCCTGCACAACACCACCGGCTACATGGTCGGCAAGGAATTCGAGCAGAAGGGCATCATCAAACACGGCGCGATGATGATCAACGCGGTCTCCAACTCCACGGTGCCGCATATCTCGCTGCTGATGGGCGCCTCCTACGGCGCGGGGCATTACGGCATGTGCGGGCGGGCCTACGATCCGCGTTTCGTCTTCGCCTGGCCCAGTGCGAAATCCGCCGTGATGGGCGCCGCGCAGCTCGCGGGCGTCGTCTCCATCGTCGGCAGGGCGGCGACCGAGGCCCGGGGTATGCCGTTCGACGAGGAGGCCGACGCCGGGATGCGCGCCATGATCGAGGCGCAGATCGAGGCCGAATCACTGCCGATGTTCATGTCGGGACGGCTCTACGACGACGGCGTGATCGACCCGCGCGACACCCGAACGGTATTGGGTATGGCCCTGTCGGCCATCCATAATGCCCCGATCGAAGGCGCCGACGGTTTCGGCGTCTTCCGGATGTGAGGCCGACGATGACCGCAGCACACAGCGATTCGGGTGAGATCACCTGCGTCCTGGTCGCCAACCGGGGCGAGATCGCGCGCCGGGTCTTCGCCACCTGTCGTCGCATGGGGCTGGGCACCGTCGCGGTGTATTCCGACGCCGACGCCGACGCGCCCCATGTCACCGAGGCCGACGCCGCCGTGCGTCTGCCCGGTAACACCCCCGGTGAGACCTACCTGCGCGGTGACCTGATCATCGAGGCGGCCTTCGCCGCCGGTGCCGACGCCATCCATCCCGGCTACGGATTCCTCTCGGAGAACGCCGAATTCGCCCGTGCCGTGCTGGCCGCGGGGTTGACCTGGACCGGTCCGCCGGTGGAGGCCATCGAGCAGATGGGTTCCAAGGTCGCGTCCAAGAAGATGATGGACGCGGCGGGCGTGCCGGTGCTGTCCGAACTGGATCCTTCCGAGGTCACCGAGGCGCAGCTGCCGGTGCTGATCAAAGCGTCGGCGGGCGGCGGCGGACGCGGTATGCGCGTGGTGCGGGCCCTCGCCGATCTGGCACCGCAGATCGCGGCGGCGCGGCGCGAGGCCGAATCGGCCTTCGGTGATCCGACGGTGTTCTGCGAGCGGTACCTGGAGACCGGCAGGCATATCGAAGTCCAGGTCATGGCCGATACGCACGGTGTCATCCTGGCGGTGGGCGAGCGGGAATGCTCGATCCAGCGCCGTCATCAGAAGGTCGTCGAGGAAGCACCGTCGCCGCTGGTCGAACGGGTCGACGGGATGCGGGAGCGACTGTTCGAGGCGGCGCGGCTGGCCGCGGGAGCCATCGGCTACACCGGCGCGGGCACCGTGGAATTCCTGGCCGACGAGGCGGGAGATTTCTTCTTCCTCGAGATGAACACCCGGCTACAGGTGGAACATCCGGTGACCGAATGCACCACCGGAACCGATCTGGTGCGCTGGCAGCTCGAGGTGGCCGCCGGTGGCGCGCTGCCCGCCGAAGCGCCTGCCCCGAGCGGACATTCGATCGAGGTCCGGCTCTACGCCGAGGATCCGGCGACGGAGTGGCAGCCGCAGAGCGGGACCGTGCGTCGCATCGAAATTCCGCAGGTCGTCACCGAATTCGGGCTGTTGGAGAAGCCGGGCGTCCGGTTGGACAGCGGTGTCGTCGACGGTTCGGTGGTCGGTGTGCACTACGACCCGATGCTGGCCAAAGTCATCTCCTACGGCGAAACCCGTTCCGAGGCAGCGCGACTGCTCGCGACCGCACTGCGACGCGCGCGGATCCACGGCTTGGTGACCAACCGCGATCTGCTCGTCCGCGTGTTGGGGCACCCGGCCTTCCTCGCCGGAGATACCGACACCGCGTTCTTCACCACCCACGGACTGGACGCGCTCGCGGCCCCGCTGGTGTCGGAGACCGACGAGGCACTGTCGATCGTGGCGGCCGCGCTCGCCGAGGCCGCCGCCAATCGTCGCACGGCACGGGTGGGCGGCGGTGTGCCCAGCGGTTGGCGCAATCTGCCCGCGCAGTCGCAGCGCAAGTCCTACGAGACGCGCGACGGCACGATCCACGAGGTGGGTTACCGCTTCGATCGCGGCGGTGCCGTCACGGTGGACGGCCACGACGGTCTGGCACTGATCGAGGCGGCACCGGAGCGGGTGGTGCTGTCGGTTCCGGGCGAACGCGGCCCGGTGCGCAGGCAATTCGCCATCGCGCGTTACGACGATCTGGTGTGCGTCGATTCCGCGCTGGGACCGGTCGCCGTGCGCAGACTGCCGCGCTTCAGCGATCCGTCGGATCAGGTGGCCACCGGCTCGCTGCTCGCTCCGATGCCGGGCAGTGTCATCAGGATCGGCGCGGAGGTCGGCAGCACGGTCACGCAGGGGCAGCCGATCCTGTGGCTGGAGGCGATGAAGATGGAGCACACCATCGCCGCGCCCGCCGCGGGTGTGCTGAGCGCACTCAATGTCAGCGTCGGCCAGCAGGTCGACATCGGGACCGTCCTCGCGGTCGTCGACCCCGAAGAGGCGTCCGTGAACGCCGAATCGACCACCGCGGTATCGACCACCGCGATTCAGGAGAACTGAGCAATGAGTTTCATCGAATCCGAAGAGCGCACAGCACTGCGGTCCGCGGTGGCCGCCCTCGCCGCGAAATACAACTACCGCGATTACGTGCTGCCGAAGGCGCGCAAGAACGAACCGCTGGACGAATTGTGGGACGAGGCGGGCAAACTCGGCTTCCTCGGGGTCAACCTGCCGGAGGAATTCGGCGGCGGTGGCGCGGGCATGTACGAACTCGCGCTGGTGATGGAGGAATTGGCGGCCCAGGGCGCGGGTCTGCTGCTGATGGTCGTCTCCCCGGCCATCTGCGGCACCATCATCACCAAGTACGGCACCGACGAGCAGAAACAGCAGTGGCTGCCCAAATTCGCCGACGGCACCGGCAAAATGGTCTTCGGCATCACCGAACCGGACGCCGGATCGAATTCGCACCAGATCACCACCACCGCGCGCCGCGACGGCGACGACTGGATCCTCAACGGCCGCAAGATCTTCATCTCCGGTGTCGATCAGGCCGAGGCCGTACTCATCGTCTCGCGCACCGAGGATCACAAGACCGGCAAACTCAAGCCGGCGCTGTTCATCGTCCCGACCGACGCTCCCGGATTCACCAAGGTGGCGCAGGAGATGGACATCATCGAACCCGACCACCAGTACAACCTGTTCCTCGACGACGTCCGGCTGCCGTCCACCGCGCTGGTCGGCAAGGAGGACGCCGCGCTGATGCAACTGTTCGCCGGACTCAACCCGGAGCGCATCATGGGCGCGGCCATGGCCGTCGGCATGGGCCGCTACGCGATCGAGCGCGCCGTCGAATACGCCAAGGAGCGCACGGTCTGGAAATCCCCGATCGGCGCGCACCAAGGCATCTCGCATCCGCTGGCACAGGTGAAGATCGAATTGGAACTGGCCAAACTGATGATGCAGAAGGCCGCGGGCCTCTACGACGCGGGCGACGAGATGGGTGCCGCGGAAGCCGCCAACATGGCGAAATACGCGGCCGCCGAAGCGAGTATCAAGGCTCTCGACCAGGCCATCCAGACCCACGGCGGCGCGGGCTTGACCAGGGATTACGGCTTGGCCGCCATGTTGGCCGCCGCTCGCATCGGCAGGATCGCGCCGGTGAGCAGGGAGATGATCCTCAACTTCGTCGCCCAGCATTCGCTCGGTCTGCCCAGGTCGTACTGATGCCGACCGGTCCAGGCGGACAGAACCGCCCCGATCACGCGGGTTCCCGGCGTTCGGTGGCGAGAATGTCCGCGTGGACCGGGCCCCAAGGACGGAGAAATCCATGAGCGACACCACAACGGCCCCGTACGTTCGCTACGAGGTGGGCGACGGCATCGCGACACTCACCCTCGACTCGCCGCACAACCGCAACGCGCTGTCCTCACGCTTGGTCGCCGAGCTGCTCGGCGGTCTCGATGACGCGGCGGCCGACCCGGCGGTGCGCGCCATCGTGCTGGCGCATACCGGCAACACCTTCTGCGCGGGGGCCGATCTGAGCGAGGCGGGTGACGCCGATCCGGCGGTGGCCGCCGACGAACGCACCAGGGCGATGATCGGGGTGCTGCGGCGATTGGTGGAGATCCCGAAACCTGTCGTCGCCCGGATCGACGGCAATGTGCGGGCGGGCGGAATGGGGATCGTCGCGGGCTGCGATCTGGTGGTGGCCGGGCCGGGAAGTTCGTTCGCCCTGACCGAGGTGCGGATCGGGCTGGCGCCTTTCATGATCTCGCTGACCCTGTTGCCGCGACTCGACCAGCGCGCCGCGAGCCGCTACTACCTGACCGGCGAGAAATTCGACGCGGCCACCGCCGAGAAGATCGGACTCGTCACGGTGACAGCCGCCGATCCGGCCGCCGAGGTGGCCCGGCTGTGCGGTGAGCTGCGAAAAGGCGCGCCGCAGGGGCTCGCCGAGGCCAAGCGGTTGGTGAACGCCGAACTGCTGGCGGGTTTCGACAGTTCGGCCGACGAACTCGCGCGCCGCTCGGCCAGTTTCTTCGGCACCCCCGAGGTGCAGGAGGGCATGATGGCCTTCCTCCAGCGTCGTCCGCCGAACTGGGCAGAATAATCCCATGGCGACACCTCACGAACCCAAGCAGGACCGCAGCCGCGCCACCCGGCAGCGCCTGCTCGAGGCGACGATCGACTGCCTGGCCGAGACCGGCTGGGCGGCGGCCACCGTCGCCGTGGTCGCCGAACGGGCCGGGGTGTCGCGCGGCGCGGCCCAGCACCATTTCCCGACCAGGGAAGAACTGATCACCGCCGCGCTCGAGTACATGTTCGACAGTCGCAACGAACAGGCCAGGGACGAGGCCGCGACGCTGTCGGAACTCGTCGACGGTGTCGCGCGCACCGAAGCGGTGGTGGCCGGGCTGGTCGAGTCCTACACCAGTTCACTGTTCAAGGCGGCCCTCCAGGTGTGGACGCACGCGGCCGCCGATCCGGTCCTGCGGGAGCGGATCGTGCCGCTGGAGGCCAAATTCGGCCGCGCCTCGCATCGGCGCGCGGTGGAGGCGCTCGGCGTCGACGACACCGACCCGGTCGCTCATCACCTGGTGCAGGCCACCCTCGACCTGGCCCGCGGGCTCGGTCTCGCCGATGTGCTCACCGATGACTCGGCGCGCCGCAAGCAGATCGTCCAGCAGTGGTCGGTCACCCTGCACACGGCACTGAACGCCGCTCGCTGAGCCCTACGCGTCCGGGTCTTTCGAGGGTTCGACGTGGGCGAACCAGCGCGCGGCTTCGGCCTTCGGCAGGACACGCTCCAGCACGAGTTCGCCCGCCATCGCGGGAAAGTACCGGCCCGCCTGCCAATCGCGCAGGTAGGGCGGGGGATCGAGGACGAGCATCCGGGTGCCGTCGACGACCGGGATATCCGAGGGCGTGCCCTCGTTCCACAACCAGGTTCCGTCGGGGGCGACGAGATTCAGCGAACCCCTGGTGATCACCCGTCCCTCGACGGTGCGGCAGACCGCCGCCGCGGCCGCGGACGGCGCGTCGCCGGGCAGATATCCGCCGCCGATGAGGACATCCGCGAGCAGGGTGTGCAGCTGGAAATTGTCGCCGATACCGGTCATGCGCACCAGATATCCCGAGCCGGTCTCCCGGTGCAGCACCACCACCGGTTCGTCGTCGAGGACCAGCAGCGCGTAGGCCAGATCCTTGCGCCAGTCGCCGCACAGTTTGGCGTACGCCTCGTGCCTGCGTGTCAGCGATTCGCGGGTGGCCCGAGTCAGGCCGCGCCGCACGGCCTCTCGCTGCATCAACGTCAGTGACGCGCGGATCCAGTGGTCCAGTGTCCACCACGACAGCGTCGCCTGGACACCGGCTCCGTCGTAGAAATCCGTCGGCTCGATACTCGCCGGGTCCGGCAGTTCGCCGCCCTCCGCGGCGGCCCAGTACTCGGCGAATTCTCGTGCCGCGTCCAGGGCTTCGGCGAGATCGGCCAGCACCGGCGGCGCGCAGGCGACCGCGTCCGCGCCGCGTTCCACGCACGCGCCGACCATCACCGCGATCTGCGCGCGCAGATCGTGCGGCACCGCGCCGAGCAGCGCGGCCAGCTGTGGCCCGGCCGCTCGGGCCTCGGCCTGGGACACGGTCCGGAAGGCATCGAGCAGTTCTCGGTGCGCCGATCGCACGGCGTCCTCGTCGACGGCACGAACCGCGCGTTCGAACGCCACGACAGCGTTCGGGAATCCGCCAATGCCCAGGTTCATGCGGAGCACCGTAACGATCACCGTGACCCTTGTCGAGCCCCCCGCGCCGGGGTGACCCGAACGTGTCGCAGCCCGATGACGTGCGCATTCGCTCCGGAACAGGTTGCCGCCCACGCGCACGCCGACGCGCACCGGCCGAGAGTGCCGGTGCGCGTCGATGTTTCAGTGCGCGGTCAGGTCGTAGAGGGTGACGCCGTCCACCACCGTCGCGGTGAAATTCTGCTCGACCCAGGCGGTGACCGCCGCGCTACCGGATTCCGAACCGCCGGGACCTCCCCGGCCGCCGCCGATGAAATAGTGGATCTTGCCCTCGGCGACGTACCGCTGGAATTGTTCGAGCGTCGGCGACGGATCGCTACCGTTGAACCCGCCGACCGGCATCACCGGCAATTCGGTCGCCAACTGATATCCGGCGGCACTGTTGGAACCGATCGCCGCGGCCACCCAGGTGTACTTGTCACCGTCGCTCTCCAACAGTGCGATCACCCGCGCACCGGGGGTACTCGAGCCGAGCAGTCCGCCCATACCGCCCGGTCCGCCCTGGTTCGTCTCGCTGGATTGCGCCGCGCCCAAGGTACCGTCAGGAACCGCACCGTTGCTCCCGTCCGCCCGGTTCTGACCGTCGGTACCCGGCCGCGTCCCACCCATCGCCCCGTTCATTCCGGAACGACCTTCACCGCCCATCGGCCCACGACCGTGCATCCCCCCGACATTCGGACCGGCGGTCGGCATCGATCCCTGATGCGCGGTCGCGATGGTATCGACGCTGTAGGCGACCGGCCCGGCCAGCCCGACCAGGATCGCGGCCAGCCCCGTGACCAGTCCGACCTTCCTCGGCGTCGGCCACAGCATCGCGACGGTGGTCACGATTCCGCCGACGAGCACCGTCCAGCGCAACCACGGAACGAAATTCGTACTGCGCGACAACAGCATCCACGCCGTCGCCGTCGTCACCGCGACCATCGCGGCCAGCGCGACGCGCACCCGACGGCGGTCGCGTTCACGCCACAGCGCCACGGCGCTCGCCCCGACCAGCGCGGCGACCGCCGGTGCGAGCGCGACGGTGTAGTACGCGTGGAAGATGCCGGCCATGAAGCTGAACACCAGCCCGGTGACCAGCAGCCAACCACCCCACAGGATCAGGGCCGCACGTCGCGGATCGGTGCGCGAAGCCTTACCGCGCAACAGGATTCCCGCGACGAGACCGATCAGCGCGGCCGGGATCAACCAGGCGATCTGACCGCCCTGCGCGGGTTCGAACAATCGGGTGATGCCGGTACTTCCCCACATCCCGTTACCGCCGGACGGCAGTTCGCCGCCGGGGCCGACGCTGCCGGTCTCCTCGCCGTTGAGCCGTCCGAGCCCGTTGTATCCGAGGGTGAGTTCCAGGATCGAATTATGCTGCGAGCCACCGATCCACGGCCGCGAGTCGGCGGGCCACAGCTCGACCGCGAGCAGCCACCAGCCCGCCGCGACGATCATCGCCGCGCCCGCGGCGAACAGTTGCGCGACGCGTTTTCCGAGCGCGGGCGGTCCGGCGACGAGGTAGGTCAGCGCGAGCGCGGGGACGACGAGCAGGACCTGCAACTGTTTGGTGAGGAAACCGAAACCGATGAAAGCGCCGGTGAGTACCAGCCATCGGGTCCGGCCGTCCTCGACGGCGCGTGTCATCGCCCAGGCCGCGGCCACCATGAGGAATACCAGCAGCGCGTCCGGGTTGTTGAACCGGAACATCAGCGCCGCGACCGGTGTAGCGGCCAGCGCCGACCCGGCCAGCAGACCGGCGGCGGGCCCGAACGGTCTGCGTACGGTCGCCCACACGAGTGCGACCGAGCCGACGCCGAGCAGCACCTCGGGGACGAGGATGCTCCAGCTGTTGAGCCCGAAGACTCGCACGGACAGTTCCATCAACCACAGCGACGCCGGTGGTTTGTCGACGGTGATGGAGTTGGCGGCATCGGAGGAGCCGAAGAAGAACGCCTCCCATGATTTCGAACCCGCCTGTACCGCAGCGGAATAGAAGGAGTTGGCCCAGCCGTTGGCGCTCAGGTCGATGAGATAGGCGATCGCGGTGCCCAGCAGAAGCGCGGCCAATGCCGGGTATTCCCAGCGGATCACCCGGCGTGCCGGAGGGGTCGGGGTGGCGAGGGGTTTCGCGGCTGTCAGCGTGGTCATCGGCTGCTCACCCCCTTCTGGAATTCAGGTCCGGCGAATGCTGGTGAGGGTTCGGGTGCGTCGGTCGGTCCGCTGTCGCGAAACACCCATCGCAGCCCGAGGAAGCGCGACAGTGTGGCGACGAGATTCGCCAGCACCAGCACGCACAGTTCGAGATGCACGGAGGCGTCCGGCGCCCAGCGGTGCAGCGAGAACAGCGAGCCGCTGGTGACCGCGAGCCCGAAGGCGAAGATGAGCAGGCCCTGGAACTGGTGTGCCACAGCGCCGTTCGTGCCACGCACGCCGAAGGTGAAGGCGCGGTTGGCTGCGGTATTGCCGATCGCGGTCACCAACAGCGCGAGGAAATTCGCGACCTGCGGGCCCGTGAAGGGCTGGGCCGCCAGATACAGCAGGGCATAGGCGAGCGTGGAGACGGCGCCGACGATGGCGAAGCGCACCACCTGCCCGACCATGCCGAGCGGCACACCCGGCACCAGTGGCTCCCGGCCGACCGACCGGCGCAGTTCCTCCAGCGGCAGTGCGCCGGTGGTGAGTCCGCGCCCCAACCGCCACACCCCGAGCAGATCCTTGCGCGCGGTGTCGACGATGTCGACGGTGCTGTCGGGATCGTCGATCCAGTCGACGGGCACTTCGTGGATGCGCAGCCCGGACCGTTCGGCGAGCACGAGCAGTTCGGTGTCGAAGAACCATTCCCCGTCCTGCACCAGCGGCAGCAGTCGTCGCGCGATATCGGTGCGCATCGCCTTGAATCCGCACTGCGCGTCGGAGAATCGCGCGCGCAGCGAGGCGCGAAGGATCAGGTTGTAGCAGCGCGAGATGAATTCGCGTTTCGGTCCGCGCACCACCCGCGAGTTCGGGGCCAGCCTGGTGCCGATCGCCACATCCGAATGGCCGGAGATCAGCGGGGCCACCAGCGGGAGCAGTGCGTTCAGGTCGGTGGACAGATCCACGTCCATGTAGGCGACGACCATGGCGTCGGACTGCTCCCAGACCGTCCGCAGCGCCCGGCCGCGGCCCTTGGCGTCCAGATGCACCACCCGCACGCCGTCGAGTTCGTCTTCGAGTAGCCGCGCTACCTGCATGGTGTCGTCGGTGCTCGCGTTGTCGGCGATGGTGATCCTGGCGGGGAAGGGGAATCCGCTGTTCAGGTAGGCGTGCAGTCGGCGCACGCAGACGCCGAGATCGGTTTCTTCGTTGTAGACGGGGATCACGACGTCGAGCACGGGCGTGATCACCGCTCCGGTTGGTTCCGCCCGGTGCGCGGCGGTCGCGGTTTCGGTCATGAGACCACCTTCGACAGCCGCGCTGCCGTCACGCTGGGTCCCAGCTGTGAGGTTGCTGGGACCACCGAATTCGTGGGCTTCAGGCGGTGCGGCGTACCCGCAGCACGGTGTCGGTGCGCACGCCTACCTGGCCCTCCGGGCCGATCATCTCCCGTTCGACCTCGTCGGAGGTCTCGACCCGCCATTGCCCCGGGGCGAGTGCGAGTCCGTCGAGGATCTCGTCGAGGGTGGGGAAATGCACGTCGACGTGGGCGTGTTCGACGAAACTCGCCCAACCGGCATGGCTGCCGATCACCAGCGACCCGCCGGGAGCCACCGCCTCGGTCGCCCGGCGCAACGTCCGCGTGCGCTCGTCGTGCTGCTCGACCGGGGAATGGAAGAACTGGGCGCTCACCAGGTCGAATTGTCCTTCGGGAAAGGTTTCCGACAGGTCGTGCTCGGCGAATTCGACGCGGTCCCGCACGCCCGCGCTCTCCGCGTGCGCCGCGGCCCGGCCGAGGGCGGTCGCCGAGATGTCGACGGCGGTCACGTGCCAGCCGCGCTCGGCCAGCCAGATCGCGTCGCCGCCTTCTCCGCAGCCGAGATCGAGTGCGGTCCCCGGTGTGAGTTCGGCGGCCTCGCGGACCAGAAGGGGGTTGGGTTGCCCGGTCCAGATCCGGTCGCGCTCCTGGTAGAAGCTTTCCCAGAATTCCTGCGGGTTGGTGTGCGCGGTGGTGTCGGTCATGACGCCATGGTGGGGTAGCGGCCGGAAACCGGGCCACTTTTCTTGCCGTTTCGGCAAATATATTGCCGGAACGGCCCGAGAGTAACCGTTACGGCGAACCGTTCCCGCGGACCGAATCGATCGAGGTCGACACGCAGGTTGGTACGGTCGCAGGTGTGAGGCAACGCGGCCGGAAAACAGACGAGAAGCCGCGCGTCGACGCGCGTACCGAGCGGTGGCGCGAGCATCGGCTGAAGGTGCGAGACGAATTCGTCGACGCCGCGTTCCGCGCGCTCGACACCTTCGGTCCCGAAGTCAGCATGGGCGATATCGCCAAGGAGGCCGGTGCGGCGAAACCCAAGCTGTACCGGCATTTCGAGGACAAGACCGACCTCTACAACGCCATCGCCGACCGGGTCCGCGACATCCTCTGGGAACGCATCACCGCGAGTATCGACCTGACCAACGACACGGCGGGCGACCTGGTCCGCCGCGGGGCCACCGAGTACATGCTCGTGGTCACCGAACATCCCAACGTCTTCCGGTTCATGCTGCACGGCCATTTCGCCCAGCACGCGGACGAATCCGGCCGGGCGCTGCAATCGGCGCGCCGGTCCGCGCGCCGCGCCGCCGAAATGATCGCCGGGCTGGTCGAGGACGGCTCGATCGACGTCGACAGTGTGGAACTCGTCAATTACTCGATATTCGGGGCGGTCGCCTCGGCCACCGACTGGTGGCTCGGCGCCAACCGGCTGCGCGCAGACACCATGCCCATCGAGAAGTTCGTCGCCTACCTGGCGGAGATGATCTCCGCGCTCGCGCAATCCAACGCCCGCCTCAACGGCATCTCCATCGACGCCGATCGACCGCTGCACCTCGCGTTCGAGAACGATTGAGTCCCGTCCCGAGCTGAACATCCCACGCGATCAGTTGTGCGTCAGCCGCCACAGCGGGGAGACCGGGCCGTGTCCCGAGCCCAGGTCGTAGGAGGCTTCCAGGCAGCGGCGGGTCCACTCCTTGGCGAATTCGACGGCGTCCGGGACGGTGTACCCGTTCGCGAGCGCGCAGGCGATGGCGGCCGCGAGGGTGTCGCCGCCGCCGTGGTCGTTGCCGGTGGCGAGACGTGGCGCGGTGTATTCGAGGAAGGTGTCGCCGTCGAAGAGCAGGTCGGTGCTGACATCCGAGGAACGCAGATGCCCGCCTTTGACGATCGACCACTGCGCGCCGAGCGTATGCAGTGATTCGGCGGCGCGGCGGGCGCTCGCGTCGTCGGTGACGTCGATCCCCGTGATGAGCCGGACCTCGTCGAGATTGGGTGTCACCACGGTCGCGAGCGGAATCAGCGTGTGCCGCACCGCGTCCAGCGCTTCCTCGTGCAACAGCGGATCACCGTGCATCGACGCGGCCACCGGGTCGACGACCAGTGGGATCGACCCGGCCCGCCCGATGCCGACCTCGCGGCAGACCTCGGCGACCGCCTCGATGATGGCCGTCGAGGCCAGCATGCCGGTCTTGGCCGCGCCGACGCCGATATCGCCTGCCACCGAGCGCACCTGGTCGGCCACGATCCGGGGCGGGATCTCGTGGAATCCGCTGACGCCGACGGAGTTCTGCACCGTCACCGCCGCGACCGCGACCAGCGCGTGCACCCCGCACAGGGCCATGGTGCGGGTGTCGGCCTGAATTCCGGCGCCACCGCCGGAGTCGGTGCCCGCGATCGTCAGGACTCGGACGGGGGTCTGTCCGGCGGCGGGAATCGGCAACAGCTTCACGGATCGACCCTACGACGCCCGACGAGTGCCCGGGATGCCCGGTTCGCCATTCGAGGCCCCGAGGGCTAGTTGCTAATGACAATCGTTATCATTAATCCAGGACCGCACCGCCGCGAACCGAACCGCTGCCCGTGACCGTGCTCTCCGGATTCCTCGGCGCGGGTAAGACAACGCTGCTCAACCACATCCTCGCCAATCGCGACGGCCGCCGGATCGCGGTCATCGTGAACGACATGAGCGAGATCAATATCGACGCCGCTCTCATCGCGGGTCAGGGACATCTCGACCGGACCGAGGAGAAATTGGTCGAGCTCACCAACGGATGCATCTGCTGCACGCTGCGCGAGGACCTGATCGAGGCGGTGGGCAGACTGGCCGACGAGGGACGGTTCGACCACCTTGTCGTCGAATCCACCGGAATCTCCGAACCCATGCCGGTGGCGGCCACCTTCGAATGGGAATTCGAGGACGGCTCCCGGCTCGGCGATGTCGCCCGGCTCGACACCATGGTGACCGTGGTCGACGCCTCGACCTTCCTCGTCGAAATCGCACGCGGACAAGCTCTCGCGGACCGGAATCTCGAAGCGGCACAGGGCGATACCCGCACCATTGCCGACCTGCTGATCGATCAGGTGGAATTCGCCGACGTGCTCCTGCTCAACAAGACCGACCTGGTGAGCACCACCGCCGCGGGCACCGTCGAGGCCACTCTGCGCCGTCTCAACCCCCGCGCGCGAATCCTGCGCACCGTCGACGGCATGGTGGATCTGGACCAGGTACTCGACACCGGCCGCTACAACCCGGAGACCGCCGCCGAATCCGACGGGTGGGCAGCGGAATTGGCGGGCGGTCACCTCCCGGAGACCGAGGAATTCGGCATCGGCAGCCTCACCTACACCTCGGCGCGCCCCTTCCATCCGCAGCGGCTCGCCGACGCGCTGCACCGGCTCCGAGGAATGTTGCGCAGCAAGGGTTTCTGTTGGCTCGCCAGCCGCCCCGGTTTCGCCGCCATCTGGTCCCAGGCCGGCCCCAACCTCACCTTCGAACCGGCCGCGTGGTGGTCGTCACTGGAAGAACCCGCCGGACAGGAGATCGTATTCATCGGCGTACGCATCGACCGCGACGAGGTCCGCGCGCTACTGGACGGGGCGTTGCTCACCGACCGGGAATTCGCGCTCGGCGCCACGGAGTGGATCACCTACGCCGACCCCTTCCCCGTGTGGGTCGACCTTCACGAACAAGTCTGACTGGTATCCCCGCGTCGAAGCGGTGTTCGTCCGCGGTGCGGCGATCACGGTGCCGATCCGGCTGGGCGCCGAGGTCCGCTCGACGTCGACGTCGTTCGTCGGGTCCCGGACACTCAGTCGAACAGTTCGCTCGCATCGGTCGCGGTCAGTGCGTGGACCAACCACTCTTCGAGTTGTTCGAGGTCGGTGCTCTCGGTGAGCCGAGAGCGTTGAGTGGTGGAAAGCCCGACGCCACGTTCGGTGAGCACTATCAGCACTGAACGCACTGCCTGCTCGGTCCGTCCCTGTGTGAGACCTTGTGCAAGACCTTCGGCCAAACCCTGTGCGAAACCTTCGGCCACGCCATCGGCCACGCCATCGGCCACGCCTTCAGCTAGACCTTGGGCGCGCAGCCGTTGTGCGGATTCCGAACGAAAGTACGACAGATCGGTGGCCATTTCGTCCCTCCACAGCTGGGCGGCGTCGGTGTGCGATATTCCCTGTTCGATGAGTTCGGCGTAGAACCCGGTTTCGTCGTCGTGGCCCCGACGGTGGAAGGCCGCGATGATCGCCTCGAGTATCGCACCGATCTCGGGGTGGAATCGGTACGCGATTGCGCCTCGACCACGAGCAGGAATGTGTCGTGCTCGGTCGTGATCCGCAGAACCGTGTCGGCCCGCCGTTCGACCGGGGAGGTCTCGGTCAGATCGACCGAGACCTGTTGCACGGCAATGGGGTCGGGGAAGGGGAGATCCAGGATGTGGAAGGCGTGGGCGAACGCGGCCGGGTTATGGGTGAAGATCCCGTGCATCGCTTCGTGCGACGAACTGATCATGCGCGGAGACTATCAATGATCGAACCTTTGTTCGAGTCGGACAAATACCCTGTCTCGGGCGAAATGACCTGAATCGGAAGCGATTTCAGTTCGAGATGCCCGGTGTTCGGTGGACGTAGGCCGTATCGGTCAGTTGTTCGAGCAGGAAATCCGCGATGTCGGCGCGGGAGATCTTCAGCGCCAGACCTTTCGCGTCGGCGCGGACGTCGCGGTGGAAGGCGGCGGTGCGGGGCCCGTCGGTGAAGGCGCTGGGGCGGACGATGGTCCACTCCAGGTCGCTGGCGCGTACGTAATCCTCTTGTGCGCCATGGTCGTTGTAGGCCTTGCGCAGCAGAATTCCGAAGAAGACGTACTTCCAGAGGAAGTCGAGATTCTCCCTGCTGTCGCCGACGCCGAGACTGCTCTGGCAGATCAGCCGTTTCACCCCGGTCCGCCGCATCGCCTCGACGACGGCCTTCGTGCCGCCGAACCGGACCAGCCCTTTCCTGCCGTCGCCGAGTGCGACGATCACCGCGTCCTGACCCTGCACCGCCCGCTGCGCCGCCACGCTGTCGAAGACATCGCCCTCCACCACGTGCAGCCGATCGTGGCGCCGGGTGATCCGCGCGGCGTCGCGGGTGAAGGCCGTCACCTCGTGGCCCTGTTCCAGTGCTTGCTCCACCACGAGCCGACCGACGCTACCGGTGGCTCCGAAGACCGCGATTCTCATGATTTCTCCCGATATCTCGAAACTGTTGTGCTGTAGGTGAATCCAGTACAACAGCGGCCGGGGGCGGGAACCATGGTCCGGCGTCTCGCGCGCATACGCGAGTGTCCAGGCCCCGCCACGGCCCTGCGCGCTACCGGTTGTCGACGGTGTGGAGGCGGGCGCTGTCCGTGGTCGGCGCCGGGGAGAACTCCTGGATGACCTGCGCGAAGAACCCGCGGATATCACCGACGAGCACGTCGGGCGCCTCGTGCGCGGCGTAATGTCCCCCCGCGTCGTTGGCCCCACCGGTGGCGTGGCCGAGGTCGTAGGAGTTCCAGCTGACGATGTTGTGGTGATCGCGTTCGGCGAATCTGCGGATGGACTGGAAATCGCCCGCGAACATGGCGAGGCCGATGGGGGTCGTGGTCGGTTCGACGGGGGACTCGGCGGTGTGGGCGTCCTCGTAGTAGAACCGGATCGAGGAACCCGCGGTGCCTGTCAGCCAGTAGATCGCCACATTCCCGATGACGAAATCCGAGTCGAGACTGGTTCCGAGCAGTTGCGCGTTCCAGCCGAGCAGGCCGACCGGGGAGTCCGCCAGCGCGAAGGCCAGGGTCTGTGGCTGCTGGCTGTGCAGGGTATTGAAGGCCATCTTGTTCTCGTGGAACCACTGGAGGTGGGCGAGCGCCGCCATATCTTCGGCGGACAGGCCCTCGAATTCGGCCGGATCGCCCGAGGGGAACGAATACAGCTGCGTCACATGGACTCCCAGCAGACGTTCCGGTGCGAGACGGGCCATTTCGGGAGCGATCATCGAGCCCGCGTCGTTGCCGATCGCGCCGAACTTCTCGTATCCGAGCCGCGACATCAACTCCAGCCACGCGCGCGCGGTCCTGCCCCGGTTCCAACCGGTGCTGCGGGTGGGACCGGAGAATCCGAATCCGGGCAGGGAGGGAACGACCACGTGGAACGCGGGCGCGTCGGCCGACTCGGGTTCGGTCAGCGGCGTGATGACGTCCAGGAATTCGAGGATGCTGCCGGGCCACCCGTGGGTCAGGATCGCGGGCACCGCGTCCGATCGGGACGACCTGATGTGCAGGAAGTGGATGTCCTCGCCGTCGATCTCGGTCGTGAACTGCGGCAGCGCGTTCAATCGCGCCTCCAGCGCCCGCCAATCGAACCGCTCGAGCCAGTACTCGGCGAGCGTGCGCACCCGCTCGTTCGGTACGCCGTAGGCATCGCCGACGCCGGGCAGTTCGTCGGGCCACAGTGCCCGGCGCAGGCGATCGGCGAGGTCGTCGAGCCGGGACTGCGGGATGTCGATGACGAAGGGGCGCACGGCGTTCGAGGACATCTGCTTCTCCTAATTGGAACGGAATGTTTTGTTCTGTTTAAACCATATCAGAACGGATCATTCCGTTTCAAGTGGTAATCTGGAACCCATGGCGAAGACCACCGATTCCCAGGCTCGACCAGCCCTTTCCGGGCGTAAGGCGCAGGCGGCCCGCAACGACGGGATCATCCTCGCGGCCGCCCGCGAGGTCTTCCTGGCCGATGCGGGCGCCCCCATCGCCGCCGTCGCGGAACGCGCGGGCGTCGGGATCAGCGCGCTGTACCGGCGCTATCCGAGCAAGGAGGTGCTGTTGCGCACGCTCTGCGAGGACGGGCTGCGCCGCTACAACGCCGAGGGGGACGCCGCGCTGGAGGAGTCGGACGGCTGGGAGGCGCTGGTCGGCTTCCTCGAACGAGTGGTCGACGCCGACGTCCACTCACTGGCCGTACAGCTGGCGGGCACCTTCACCCCCGACGAATCCCTGCTGCCCGAGGTCGTGCACTCCGGCGAGGTGAACGACGAGCTGGTGCGACGCGCGCACGCCACGGGGAAATTGCGGCCCGAGGTGAACTCTCTCGATCTCGGCCTGATCCTCGACGCCTGCGCCGCGATCACCGTCCCCGACCCGGCGCGCACAGCCCAGTTGCGCAGACGAACCCTGGCGATACTCGTCGCCGGACTCGCGGCCGACGGTGTCGAACTGCCCGGTCCGGCTCCGGTCGCGGGCGAATTCGCGTGGCGCTGGGAGCGTCGCGCCGATATCTGAGCGCCGAAGGGCGAGGTTGTCGCGGTAGGGCAGTCGCCACTGCCGAGCCGGGCGTCGGATTCAGGGCGTGGACCGGGCGCAAAGGAGGCCGTGACAACCCATCCCGCGATAGCCTTGGCCGCGTTCCTCGGCGTGCCCGAGATGATCGCGCCGCACGCTCACCGTCCCGGTAACGCAAAGGGCTGACTATGAACTGGACACTCGAGGTCGTCATCGTGCCCGTGTCGGATATCGACCGCGCCAAACGGTTCTACGCCGAGAAACTCGGCTTCGCCGTCGACCACGACACCGTCATCGGCGACGACATCCGCATCGTGCAACTGACCCCGCCGGGTTCGGGCTGTTCCGTCGTCATCGGCAAGGGCGCGGTTCCGGCGATGGAACCGGGGTCGGTCCAGGGCCTGCAACTCGTCGTTCCCGATATCCGGCAGGCACGCGAGGAACTCCTCGCGCGAGGTCTCGACGTCGGCGAGGTGCAGGTGGTCGGTGAGAACCCGAGGCCGATGCCGCATCCGCTCGACAATGTCGGGTTCCTGTTCTTCACCGACCCCGACGGCAACGGCTGGGCGATCCAGCAGATCTCCGACCGCGCCTGAGGTCCGGGTCAGCGCGGCCCGATCAGCAGGGTCTGGGTGCCACGCCCCAGCGGTCCCTTCTCATCGAACAGCACCGATTCGGCGAGGCCGATGCCGTGCGGCTGCGGATAGGTGACCGCGTCGAGGCAGACCCATTCGCCGACCGGCTGACGGTGCAGCGTCACCGTCAGATCGGTGTTGATGAACAGGAACCGATCCCAATCCAGTACCGCGCTCACACCGTTTCCCGAATCGGCGGCCGCGAGCGTGCGCTCCAGCGGACTCGGCGTGGTCCCGGCGACGATCGGGTACTTCAGCCGGATCCAGCAGATCGCCGGACCGGCTTCGGCGAAAGAGCCTGTCACGAAACGGTATTCGATTCCGGTGTGGAATCCGATCGCCTGCGTCGACGGGAAAGGCGCGGGCTCCGGTGCGTGATCGGGACCGGGACGCGCGCCGGTGGGCAGGATGGTCTCGGGTAGATCGAGTTCGGGATCGGCGAGTTTGAATCGCCAGGCGTTCGCGGTCATCACCGGACCACGCTCGCTGGACAGCGTCGCCTGGATCAATTCGACGCTGCGTCCGGCCCTGGCCACCCGGGTCTCGACGGTGAGCGGCTCGAGCGGCACCGGACCGAGGATCTCCACCGCGACCCGGCCGACCTGGAACCCCGCACGCGGTTCGCAGCGCTCGATGGCGTGTCCGAGCAGCGCCGAGGGTGGACCCGCGTGCTGGGCGTCCGGGGACCACGGCCCGCGCGTCAGTTCGGTGGAGAGAAATCGCCGCGGATCCTCGGGATCGGGCAGGTAGAAGGCATCGCTCACGGTCGTCGTCCGTCCCTCGGACCGGTGGGGCCGGTCGCCGGATTGTCGGTCGATTCTCGATTCTGCTACGACGCGCTATTGCCGTTCCTGCGGCCCCACCGCCCCCTCC
>NZ_JAFMPL010000105.1:0-28805 GCF_019038455.1 Nocardia noduli | reverse complement strand
GCACGCCGGCCGAGTACGCTGCGGCCTGCACCCACACCCATCATCCGATGGCCTGCGGGACCAACTGAACACGGAACGAAATCACCCGACTCTATTCCCGGGTGGTCTCGTCATCGGGGACCGCTCAATACCTACGTAGTTCCTGCGGCGACTTTACGTAAATAGGCCCACGACGGCTACATTTCTCGTGGATGCAGACCGCGAAGGATGTAGCCGTGGCCTGTCTCGCAGACAGAACGATGTCTTTGATAATTCCGCAGGAATTGGACACTGTGCCCTGCGCGAACACTCACGGCGATGGAGTGAAGCCGATGGGCCACCGAGTGCGATTGTCGTAGACAATTCCGGTGAGATTCGCTTCGGTGAGGTTTGCGCCGCTCAGGTCAGCTTTGCTGAGATCTGCTCCTGTGAGGTTCGCTCCAGAAAGGTCCGCGCCCCGTAGGTTTGCATCCTTGAAGTCCGCTCCAGTGAGATTTGCGCTCTGGAGATTCGCTTCAGCGAGGCTCGCACCCCAGAAGATCGCTCCGGCAAGGTTTGCCCAGACAAGAGCCGCTTTGGAAAGATCTGCCCCTAGCATCCCGGCGCCAGCGAGGTCGGCGTTGACGAGATTCGCGCCGATGAGTTTCGTGCGGATGAGTTTCGCGTGGGCAAGACTTGTGCGTGCGAGGCTGGCATCGGACAGGTCGGCGTCGGTCAGGCTTGCCTGGGCAAGTTTGGCGTAGTCGAGCTTCACGTTGGCGAGCTTCGCACCCACCAGGTCCGCCGTAGTGAGGCAGGTGCGACTCAGGTCCGGACGGTCTGTGGGCTGCTCGAGGGTGATTTCACGTCGCCCGATGACGGTCAGCGCGGCCTGGATATCGACCGGCGCCGCCGCCGACCAGGTCGCACAGTCGTTCGCGGCGGCTTGGGTGCGTACGAATGCCGCGATGACCGCGAAGACCGTTGCGTGGTCGGCAGGCGAGTCTCTTGCGAGGCGTTCGAGCAAGTATATGCCGGAGAGCCGGACGTTGACCTTGTCCGAGGCCAGTTGTTCGGCGGCCAGGCGGAACCGGTCGGTGGCCGCGGTCTGTTGACTGAGCCCATATTGGTTGTTGGTCGCGCGAAGGGATTGATTGGTGAAATAGAGGGCACCGACCGTTCCGCCCGCTACCGCGAGCGTAGCTATCGTTGTCAGCGCTGCACCGAGTTTGGCCCATCCAGACCAGTGCAGAATCCTGCCCGAGCGCGAGAGCGATCGGGCAGGGGAATCCTCTGCTGAGGTGGACGATTCCTGGGCAGCGGGAGGCGTCGGCGGACGAAGTGACCGGCCCCTTCCCGCGACAGAGCCCGGGCGCCGGCGCGTAGGTGATGTTCCCCCCGTGGGCATTTGATCTCCTTCGGTAACGCTCGTCAAGGTAGCCGAGAACCGTCGAGTTCGAGGATCGGTATCCTAACGAATCGCCCGAACCGGGGCGGGTGCCCAATCAGCAAGCCCTCGACAACTCAGTCGCACTTGGACATCTGGGTCAGATCCTAGATATACCCCTCTGCGAAACCGGCGCTCCGACGCCAGCACCCGACCGCCTCCCGGAGCAGCCCGATCGGTTGGTGCGAGACCCCTCCCCTGCGAACTCGGCCAACAGCACCGGACGATCGATGACAAGCTACTGATATCGGACGTTATCGGTGAATGTCAGGCCAGGACTGCCTTGACTGGAAGTATTGGGTGGCTTCTGGCGAGGCGTTGTAGTCGAGGAGGTTGCCGACCTTCTTGGCGAGTGCTCTACGGACTTCTTCGGGTGTCGCGAAGAAGAATTCGCGCCTGGGGTTGGCGTGGTTGAGCCGATTGGGTCCAAATTCTTTGTGCAGTTCGTTCTCGAGTCTTACCGCGTCATCGGAAAAATACACCGCGTGTACGTCGAAGGGGAACGGGACCGAAGCGCCGCCGAGTTCGCGGACTCGGTCGAGGGGTTCGAGTCGGCGTGTCAGCCCGATCTTGACGACGTTGGGTCCGAAGGCGCCGATGTTGGAGATCACGTAGACGTACCCCGCACGGATATTCGCTGCACGGAAATCGTTCTGGGCGATGGCCTCGGCGATGCGGGACAGTTGGCCTTCTATCTCACGCGTGTCCTGGCCTGCCTCGGTGAGGCGTTGCAGAACAGAGCGGTAGTGGGCTTGTTCCTTGTCGAGTCGCTCGCGTTCGGCGGCGAGTTCTTGTTCGACTTTGCGTTCCTCACGCAAACGTTCGCGTTCCTCGCGGGCGGCTTCGCGTTCTTCCTGGACCTTGATCATGTAGTCAGCCGTGAGTTCGAGTTCCTTGGTCCGCAACGCATGATACGCCGGGGATACATGCATTTGCATTGCAGCGCCCAGCTTTTCGATGTCCGTTGCCGCTTTGTCCAGGCGCCGTTTGGCTGTGTCGAGATTGCCGGCGCGGATGGTGCGGACGCAGTTCTCGGCCTCGGCGTTGTAGGCTCGCAGCATCAGTTTCGACAGGTCCGACGTCAGTCGCCGCCCCTCTGCGAGGGAGTTGTTGAAGCTGAATTTGTTGGCGACGACGACGGCATCACTGGTCTTGACCGCTTCCCGGATAGCCAGCCGGAGATCGGTCAGTGCCTGCTTGTAACTGTCAGCGTTTTCCAGCGGGTGGTGGTACTCGTAGATTCCCACTTCCTGCAGTACCAGCGCGTCGTCGACCGTGATGACCCTCGGATCACTCAGCGGCTGCTGTGTTGCGAGCGCGGCGACAGGGCGGGCGTTGAGCTGTGCGGTGAGTTCCTGGACTTTGTCTTGCAGGTCGGCGGATTCTCGTTCCTTGACGACCAGCATTCTCCGCAGTCCGATGATCTGTTCTTGTGGGTCGCTCATCCGCGTACTCCGTGGTTCGCCAAGGGCACCAGCCCGTAGGGGTTCTTGGACATGGCACCGGCCAAATGCGCCAGGGTGTCGGCAGGCTCTACGCGAGACAGGTCGATCGGCAAGAAATCGGCACGATCGGTTGCCAGCCTGACAAGGTCGACGCGGGTGTCGTGTCCGGTAGCGCATCGATCGCATCGACCGCGACCGTCAGCGCGATGCTGTCGATGATCTCCTCACGATCGGCTTCGAACACCTCGTGTGCTGTGCGCAACGCGAGCCTGGCGACCGCGGATGCGTAGCGACGCTTGCACTCTGCCGCTGGGAGCGGGCTCGCGGAGATTTCGTCGTTGGCTTTGTTGTACCGGAATGCCTTCGTAGTCGGGAAGGCGTCGGGATGGGGTGCCAGGACCGTGACGCGGAGTTCTCGGTCCTCGGCGTCGAAGGAGTGCTCATGGGATACCTCGAACGCTTCGGGGTAGACCGAGTTCGCCAGAACGATGCCGACATATTCGTCCATAGCGGCGGGCTGACGTTGCCGCAATCCTGAGATCAGACTGTCCAGGCCAGCGTTCGACTCGGAGATTTCTTGGCGACGTTGCGCGACAATCTGCTCGTGTTGTCGACGTGCGTCGGTCAGTGCGGCGAGGCGAGCGGATTCTGTCTCCTGCCAGCGCGTCCTGATCTGGGCGTTGAGTTCGAAGGTCTGAGCGAGGGCGTGCTGCCATCGCTGGGTGAGGTCGGCGTATTCCCGCTGCGCTGCTTCCATTTGAGCGGCATGCTTGCGGTTGCCGCCCAGGGCGCCGGAAATACCTGTCGGTGGCGGTGGTGCCACGAAGATCGGGCGTTGCGGTAGATCGTGGTAGCCGGGTGTCGGTGATGGTGTGAGCAGTTCGGGCCGGTCGAATGCGATCTCACCCGGCGATTCGCGCAACGACTCCAGATCGACCCAGTCATCGACCTCGAGAGTTGCCGCGAGCAGGTTGTCGATCTCATCGTAGGTCGCGTTCAGGAGCGCGTTCTTCTCTACGACCTCGGCCTCACGGGCGGCGATATGAGCAGCCTTCGCCGCGCGTTCCGCAGCCGCGCGGTCGGCGGCTGACGCACGTTGGAACGCGGCGGACGCGCGTTGTTGCTCACGAGCGAACCGCTGTGCCTCTCGCACTGCCGTGTTGTGCGCGCGCATCGCCGCGCGCTGCTGCTGTACCTGGCGCTGTTGCGCCAGCCGATGTTGGTGTTGCAGTTCAGCCAACAACCCCCTGCGTGCCACCGAACTCCCTCATCTGCGGATCGAACATCACTGGTAGACCACGAACTGCACATACTGTCGTCGCAGCAGCCACACCGTTACATGGCCGCCGAGACGAATGCAGGGTTCGAGCGGCAGATTGCCGACTGACAGGCACGACTGGGATCGCGCCGCGCCAGAGTCGCACGGCCGCAGTCGATCCGTAGTACACCACGCAACCATCTCCCCCAGCCGAAATACCAACTCGGGCAGGACGCGGACTCTAGAGTGATGCGCATTCGAAAGGGGGCCCATGGCCGAGGGATTCGACACCACCGACAACGCCGACAGGTGGCGACTGGAACCATCCGACATACGCGCGCTGCGTGCTTTACAGGTGTGCATCATGCACGCCGAACTTCAGGCCGATCGCCGGGAGAAGTCCGCAGCACACAGAACCGAGCAACTAGCTGGCTTCGTAGCATCGGTCGATGCGGAGGAGACCGGAAACGACCAGCGCCCGACCGCGCCCGCAACGGCACAGGCTCCGGGCTGGGAAGAGAACCTCGACCGAATCATCGCCGCAGCGCCCTCACTGGCCGCGAAGATCACCGAACGTGCTCCTGCGGTCGTCGTGCTCGCGGAGTTGATGGTCTCCGATCCGTGGACCGACGGCATCGGCCGGATACCGAAGGCCCACCGTGCCGCCACGACCGAGGTCGCCGAACTACTTCCCGGGCTCAGGCCGGGTGACTGCGCCGCGATTTGGCGCGAACTCGACGTAGTGTCGAAACAACTGCACCGCAAATCTATTCGCTGGGATCGCGTTGCCGCGGCCACAGCTGTCGGGTTGGCAGCCGGTGTCGTGACCGGCGGCATGGCCGCGCCCGCGGTCGGGGCGGCCATAGGCAGCACTCTGTTGGGGTTCAGTGGTGCAGCCGCGTCCTCGGCGGGTCTGGCCGCGCTGGGTGGAGGTTCGCTGGCAGTGGGCGGTTTCGGCATGTTCGGCGGCACTGTCTTGGTCAGCAGTGTCGGTGGGCTGGCCGGCGCGGGTGTCGCCGGAATAGGCACCCGCTACAGCGGACTCGCCAGCACGACCATCGCCGCGGAAGCAGTCAAACTCGGACTCATCGCCCGAATCCTCCTCGAGGACGAGCAGGACCGAGACCAGAAGATGCGACGAGTGGTTGAGAGTTTGCATCAGGCTCAAAACGACTTGGCACGCAAGGTGACCGCGTTGTCCGAGCGGATCGCCGAGTTGAAGAAGAACAACCGCGAACTCGACGAGAACAACAAAATCCTGCACACGGTGGTCGGTCGCCTGCGTGCCGAACTCGTCGACGCCCGCGCCGAGTTGAAAGCGCTCCGGGCCGAACTCGCCGACACCGAGAAGGCTGCCACAACGATCGAAGTCGTGCTCGACCGTCTACCCGAACCCGACGCCGATGCGGAGCCGGACCCGGATTCGGATCTGGAACTCGCCCGCTGATGACCGACTCCGTCGAACGCAACCTCGACTCGATCGCCCGCAGACTCGCCGAAGCACACCGAGCAGCCGACGCCGCGCTGGCCGAGACACCGCAGATTGCGAGTCTGCCGGTATCGGCGGCGGGCATGTCCTACGCGCAGCTCACCGAATTCAACGACGACCTTCGAGACCGGGCGGCCTGGACCGAGATCGACCTCGAAGCGGCATTGAGCGAAGAGCACCGGCAAGCGCTGGACAACTGGCGCAACCGCGCGAGAATCCCCTGGACGACTCGTGATCTCGCGATGGTCGGCGTAGCCGGGCTGGTCGGAGCGACCGCAGTGTGGTTCGACAGCGCGATCGACCAACAGATCACCGATAGTTTCAAAGGTCTCGCCGAGTCGAAACGGGTACGTCGTTGGGAGGCAGCGGGTAAACGGTTGCCGATCGACTTCATGGGCAAGGGATTCGGCGGCAGAGCGCACCGGGTGAAATCCAGCGGCCACGACCTGTTCCGACTTTTCACCACCCTCCAACAAGTCGCGGACGGCCAGTTCGAGGGTGCACGTTGGGAATTCGGTCAACGGATCCCGGTGCAGAAGTCCGGGCAATTCGCCGATGTGGACGGCGTGGTCGACGCTGCGATGCGCATCATGCAGCACCTGGCCGCAGATTTCCTCACACCGATGAGCCTGCCGGTACCGGGCATGTCCTGGCTGTACAACAGCCACAACGAAGCGGTGAAAGATTTCGCACTCCACGCCTACTCCGGCCTACACCCCGGACACGGCTGGAATCTCCGCAACGCCACCATCGTCCCCGGACTGACCGCAATCCTGACCGAGGTAATCATCCGGACCCACACCGCCACCGAAACCTACCGATTCGATAATTCCTCGGACCAGACGAGCCCACCGCTGGAACAAAAACGAACCGAACTACTCCTGGCAGCCCACACGCTCGTCGGAGCGATTTCGACAGGAAAGGCCGTGGCGCAGCTTCTGGCCGTCAAAAACGAGCGAGGCGCCTTCCACCCGGCCGCCATCCGGCACGTGCAGTTTCCGTCACTGCTCCGCGCAGGCAAACTCGCAATCGACGTCGTCGACCAGGCCAGCCGCGCCAGCGTATACGAAGTACACACCTGGGACGAACTGGACATCGACCCATACTCCGTCCAGCACCTCGACCTTTCATCACAACTGGAATCGCTCGCGGAGACGAAAGCAGCGCCCTGATACAACAGGGGCTTCGAGATCCCCAACGACTCGCAGCAACTCACACCGACTTCCAGGGCCGCGGCCGCTCGGAGCCCGCCCGGATTCACCCCGACGTTCAACGACTCGTAGACCTGACACCGCTAATCCCGTTGCGCAGCAGTCAATTTCGACTAGCCGAACACGTGACCATTCGAGGCCGCCGGCGTCAGCCAAGGCGCCTGGCGGCCTTGCCCGTCGACCGGGCGCTCGCTACCAGCGCGATTGCGCTCGATTCCGGCCCCCGGCCACAACCACGACACCGCCACATCCATGTCGGCCAACGAACGCTCACAGGCGCACACTGCCGTCCCGTCCGATCACAGACTCCAGCGCCGACGTCCCGAACACCAGAACACCGGTACCGTGACCGCACAGGCCCCACCGTCCGACAGTGGTCTATCCCCTGCCGCTGGCCACATCTGATATCGACCACAAGCACCCAGTTTGCCGACCCCAAGTAGCCAGCAATCCGCTGCGATACAGCGAATTCCAAGTCGAAAACCGGCCACCGACAGCTGATTTGAGGATTGGGGTTGGTACAAGTGCCATTATCCCAACCCCGAACACAAAACGACGAAGTGACTATCCTCGGCGCGCACGACCTGCTGTTGACGGGGATGGATCGTGATGAGAGGCGACACCAGAATGTCAGTGCTCTGACCTGGGAATACGACATTCGTGTCAGTAGCAGGCGACACGAGATGTCAGTAGAGCACCCGCACGTGAGAGGTGCTGACCTGGGCCAATGGGCAAACCTCGACCGCGGAGAAGATGTCGTCGAAGATCTTCCCGAGATGTCGTCGGACCGAGATGGCATGGCGCTGACCTGCGCATTCGATTCTGGCCGCCGATAATGGACCGTTCTCGGCGGTTTCCGGGGGCCAGTACGTTCTCGCCGCCAGCGCACGGAGTCCCTAGGCGGCCGGGGCTGTGAGATGTTCGGTCTCGCATGTGTGGCACGGCTGGTCGTGTGCGGTGTCGAGTCGGTGGGTGGTGGCGTTGGCGATCCAGGTGCTGGGCCAGTTGTGGCGGGCGGGCATCGGGATTGCGCAGGTGTCGGCGGAGCGGCGCAGGTGCTGACCGTGGAGGCCGAGGCCGTCGGTGAACAGGATGAGTCCCTCGACGCTGTGGATGGTCAGGTAGGTCATGCTCGCGCGGAGGATGGGTTGGGCCAGTGTCGGTACCGCGAGCAGGGCAGGGGTGTCGAGGCCGTGGATCGTGGTGGCGTCGGGGGCGAGGTCGATGCGTAGCAGTCGTGCGAGTTCGTTGTTCACCAGGCCGCTGAACAGGGCGGTGGCCAACGCGGCGGCGCGGACGGGGTTGGCCATCCCGGCACGGATACGGGCGGCGATATCAGGGGTGAACGGCGTGCTGGTCAGGGCGGGGCCGACCGAGAACGGCAGGTTGGGCAGGTCGAGGTGCCAGTCGTGGTGCCCGAACTCGGCGATTTCGGTGGCGAGGAGAATTCTTCCGGTCCTGGGGTGGCGTGCGCGTGACATCGCGACCTTGGATGGATGCTTGTCCGCTACCGCCATCGCAGTCCACCGCCCCCGGTCGTGATCACCCTGTTCTTTCCAGAGTAGGTCCGAAACGATCAACCGTCACAAATCCAACTGAGACCGCAGCGCCGGTGTACCTGATCAGCGGCGATGTCGAAGACGGGACGCGCCAGATAGCTTGCCGAACAACCGATCTAGCGCAGTGCAGAAGACGAGCACCCCCTCCCCGTCTCCTGCACACCACAGACCACTCGTAGGTCTGGCGCTGTCGGTCGGCGCCGCGAATCCACGCGCTTAGACCTGGACGGCATGGAACGCCTGCCGGCGGCCTGACGGCGTTCAGCCGGTACCCGAGGTCGCCTCGGGATTGACCGCGTCCCTGATCACCCGCAGCGCCTCGGTCAGCCCGTCGAATTGCGCGGCGGTCAGCAGCCCGGTGAACCAGCGCCCGACGGCCTCGAGGTAGTCCGGGAGCACCTGTCGGAGGCGCTGCGCCCCGTCCTCGGTCAGGACAGCGTAGGCGCTGCGCCGGTCGGCCGGATCGAATTCGCGCGCCACCAGTCCGCCTCTGACGAGACGGTCGACCAGCCGGGTGACGCCGCTGGTCGACAGCGAGGTCTGGGTCGCGAGATCTGTCATCCGGAGCCGGCGTCCGGGTGAACGACTCAGGCGCATCAGGGCTTCCAGGTCGAGCCCAGACAGCCCGTTGGCCTTCCAGGTCGGTTCCAGTTTGGCGATGAGTCCGTCGTGCGCCTCGTAGAGCAGACCGACCGCGGTGAGGCGCGGGTCGTCGAACAGATCGCTGGAATCCATGCGCACACGCTATCCAACCGATTGCCTCGCGGATAGTTGACATGAGGAATATTCGAGGAGAAGCTATGCGTACGCAATATTCCTCGCGTCAACTAATGGAGGTGGCGATGTCGTCGGACACTCGCTGGATCGCCGGATTCCGTTCGGCCGTCATTGATCCGCACGAGAAGATCAGCCTGAGCGAGCCACGCGGATTCGACGACCAGACCGTGCGCCAGACACTGCGCCTGCACGGCGGCGGAGAACGGTTCCGAATCCTGCTGAGCAACCGATACGGACGCGCGCCGCTGGAAATCGGCAACGCCGGGGTCGCGTTGCGCGGGGCCGCCGACGCGATCGTCACCGAGACCGCGCGACCGGTGTCCTATCGCGGCGCGGCGCACTTCTCGATCCCCGCCGGCGAGGAACTGGTCAGCGATCCGATCGATGTCCCGGTGACGGCGGGCGCCGACCTGGCGCTGAGCCTGTATCTGCCCGGCGCGACCGGACTCGCCACGTTCTCGCACATGCTGCGGGAAATCAGCTACGTGACACGGGGAAACGCCGTGACCGCGTCCGCGCTGCCCGGTGCGACCGAGGTCGAACAGCGATTCTTCGTCACCGGCGTGGATGTGCTCGCTCCCTCCGGCACCGTTCTCGGTGTGGCGTTCGGCGATTCCTGGTTCGAAGGCGTCGGCACCACCGTCGGCGCCAACCGCCGCTCGGTCGACGTACTCGGCGAACGACTCACCGGCGGCTGGGTGGTCAATCAGGGGATCAGCGGCAATCGCCTGCTCACCGACGAGATCGGCGAGCACGCGCTCGGCCGATTCGAGCGCGATGTCCTAGCGGTGCCCGGTGTCTCGCGCGTACTGCTCGCCTTCGGGATCAACGATCTGATCCTCGGCGCACTGGGCGGTCAGCCGCCCGCCACCGCGGACGGGCTCATCGCGGGATTCACCGAGCTGGCCGCGCGCGCCCACGCGAACGGGTTGATCGTCCACGCCGCGACACTCGGCCCCTACGCGGGATGCGTCTTCCCCGATCTTCCGGTCCGCGAGACCCAGTCGACCAGGACCGCGGTGAACGAATGGATGCGCGGCACCGACGTTTTCGATGCCGTCTTCGACGTGGATCGAGCGGTCGCCGATCCCGACAGGCCCACCTTCATCCGCCCCGATTTCGACAGCGGGGACGGCATGCACCTCAACGACGCGGGCGCGCGGGCAATGGCCGGGGCGGTGGATATCGACGCGCTGTTCGGGTGAGACCGGCTGCGCCGAAGCGAGTTCAGTCGCGCGGTCGCAGACCGCGCAGCACGATCTCGACTCCGCGCCGGAACTCGTCGTCGACCGACATGGCACGCGCCTCCCCCGCGCGGTCTGCGTTCTCGCCTGAGCACTGTTCCGTCCACGAACGGCTGCGTGTCGGCGGGAAGTTCGGTGAGTTGTTTGTAGGTGCCGTCCGGCGTCGAGGTGCCACGCTGCACGACGACGCGAATCAGTTGATGCCTTCGACGATGCGGAAGTCGCGCTCGACGCCGTCGGGGAGGGCCACCAGCGCCTCCTGGTATGCCTCGCTCTCGTATGCCGCAACGGCCTGTTCAAAGCTGTCGAACTCGATCAGAACGACGCGTTGCGTGATTCCGGCCTCGTGGGCGACGACTCGACCGCCACGGGCCAGGACGCGCCCGCCCCCAGCTCGGACAGCCGGACGGGCCAGCTTGTTGTAGGCAGTCAGTATCTCAGGGTCGGAAATCGCGGGGTAGACACTGACCCAGTAGCCCTTAGCCATGAAATCCTCCTGTGCTCAACCGGACACGTCCGACGTCGAATCGACACTCGGATCGATCGATCCCGGCGACGGGTACTGCGGTCAGTTGAATCGTCATATGCGCAGGTTAGGGCTTGATGCACGGTCGAGGGAAAGACCGGTACGCGATAGACTCGGAACGGATCGTTATCAATCGACAGGGAGGGCACATGGCGCCGGATACGGTGAGCCTGCGGTACTTCCTGGTGCTGGCGCAGGAGTTGAACTTCACCCGCGCCGCCACACGGATCGGTATCGCACAGCCCGCACTCAGCGCCCGGATGCGCCGATTGGAGGCGGAACTCGGTACGAGCCTGCTGTTTCGCAACACGCGTAGCGTCGTATTGACCACGGCTGGTGCGGCTTTGGCGGAATCCGCGCCGCCCGCGCTGGCAGCGCTGGACCGGGCATGGGACACCGCCCGGAGTGCGGGGGCCGGCGAACTGGGCACGCTGCGCATCGGGTACAGCCTCAGTACGGGCGCCGAGACGGCACCGGCCCTGGTGGACAGGCTCATTCGCAGCAGCCCGGGACTCGAGGTCGGCGCGGTCCCGATGGCGACACCGGAGATCTCCCCTTCGGTCGCCGACGGCCGCATCGATGCGGGGATCACCCGCGGTGAACAGCCGGGTCGTGGCGTGCGCCGGTTCCTACTGCGGCGTCTGCGCGTCGGGGTCCAGCTGGCGCGGCATCATCCGCTGGCCGAACACTCGGAGATCGAGATCGCCGACGCGGCCGCGTATTCGCTGCGACTCCCCAATCGTACGGCCAACCCCGTGATCCACGATCAGCTGGCCGCACTGTTCCGCGATACCCGGCCGATCCCCCGATTCCACACGCCCGCAGTTTCTTTCGATATTTCTCAGCGCGATCTACACGACGGGGTCACCCTCGCACCGGCCAGTGAAGCCGCGATCACGGCACAACCGGCCGGTCTCACCTGGCGACCGCTGCGGGGCGCGCCCAGCATGACGATCCACCTGGTCCTCCCACGCGAGCAGTCGCCGTTACACCGCCGCATCCGTGCCGTCGCCGAAACCCTGGCGCACGAGCTGCGCTGGCTGCCGGACGCGCAAGAGGCCTGAGTGCGCTCGTGCAAGGTGGTTGTCACCAGATACAGGTGATAGCTGTCACCGATATTGATTGCAGGCCTGTATCTGTCGCAGGTTGCCGCGCGGGCTGTCGGGCTATTCGGTGTAATCGGGCAGATCAGGAGTTGACCCCGAGGCTGAGCGGGTGGCTTGCGCAAGGCCGTTTTCCGCTCCAAGTTCGGGTCAGCGGACGGCAGGCCAGCAAGGACATGGGATTCACCGTCTGTCTATCGGACACTTCCCTCCTCGGCGGCGGTAGCGATCAGAGACAGCAGGGTAAGAGCGTCGTGGTCGGGGGTGCCGGGTGTTGCCTGGTAGATGGTCATACGCTGTCGGTCGATGCCGAGGTAGAGGGCTTCGTAGGTCAGGCTGAGGTCGCCGACCAGCGGGTGTTGGAACTGCTTGGTGCCGCCGCGCCGTGGCTTCACGTCGTAGTGCTCCCAGAGGCGGGCGAACTCGGGGCTGGCGGACGCCAGCTCGTCTGCGAGAGCGGTGAGGTCCTCGGCTCGAGGGTCGACGGCGAGCAGGCTGCGCAATTGGGCGGCGCCGCTGGTGGCCGCATCGTCCCAGTCGGTGAACAGGGTTTTCGCGCTGGGGTGGGTGAAGATGTAGCGCATGGTGTTGCGGCGGTGCTGCGGCCAATCGGTGATGCCGGCGAACAGAGCGAGGCCTTCGGGATTGGCGGCTAGGACGTCGCTGGTGCGGCTGAGCACGTAGGCGGGGAAGGGTCGCACGGTCTCAAGGAGCTGCACAATCCCTGCCCGGAGCTGGGGCGGCGGCTGAGGTGGCTGGGGCGGCACGCGCCCGGCGGCGTGATCGGCGAGAGCGTATAGGTGCGCAGCCTCCTCGGCGTTCAGGCGCAGTGCGCGGGCCAGCGCGTCCAAGATCGCGGTACTGGGGTTGGTCTCTTTCGCCTGCTCCAGCCGAATGTAGTAGTCGATGCTCACCCCGGCCAAGGCTGCGACCTCTTCTCTGCGCAGTCCAGAAATACGCCGCAAGCCGCTGCTGACGGGCAGGCCCACGTCGCCAGGTCGCAGCCGGGCACGGCGGGCGCGTAAGAATTCACCCAGCTCCTTGGAAGCACTCACGCTCCGAGTCTGCCAGCCCTCGGCTCATGTTCGGTGCCTGGTGGGTAGTCCTCTCGCTACCAGGAACAGCGCCACCTTCCACCAGTCGGCGGACGACGC
Source organism: Nocardia noduli (assembly GCF_019038455.1). Classification (NCBI taxonomy): domain Bacteria; kingdom Bacillati; phylum Actinomycetota; class Actinomycetes; order Mycobacteriales; family Nocardiaceae; genus Nocardia; species Nocardia noduli. The sequence goes on along the minus strand of NZ_JAFMPL010000105.1, from coordinate 15,634 downwards.
GATCCTCATAACCGTCAGCCGTCAAACCGGCGGCGCATTCATGAGCATGTGAGAGGAAAACCATGTCCCAACCAGCGATGCCCGAGAACGCCGCCCGCTTCTTCAACGCTTCCCAGGCCGCGGACGCCCAAGCGTGGGCGCAGCCCCTGGCCGAGGACGCCATCGTCTACGACCCGGTCGGCACACCTGCGGTGCTCGGCCGCACGCAGATGCGGGAGCGGCTCTCGGGCTTCCTGCCGATGTTCACCACTTTCAGCGGCCTCACACCCACCGCGGCCCACACCTGCGGAGACAGCGTCGCGGTCACCTGGCAGGCAGGCGGTCTCACCACCAGCGGCCGCGCCATGAACTGGTCAGGGATCAGCGTTCTGCGACTGGGAGAAGACGGCCTGATCACCGAAGTGAACAACTTCTTCGACGCCTCGATCTTCGCGTGAACCCCGCCAACCAGCCTTTGGCCCATTCCCGAAAGAGCCATACTGCGATGAACACGGTGAACCCGTCCAAGCCACTGTCCACCCCGGCCGACCCGCCCACTCCCGGCGGCCGCCCTACGGCATGGAAGATGTGGCTGTTGACTGTCTGCGGCATCTACCCCATCATCACGGTTCTTGTGGTCCTCACCGAGCCATTGCTGGGCCACCTCGCACCGCCACTGCGGCTGGCCGTCCTCATCCCGATTGCCGTCGCGGCCATGACCTGGCTGGTCATGCCGGTCCTCACCCGTCGCTGTCACTCCTGGCTCACCAGGTGACCCGCGCCAGGAGTGACAGCGAGAGGACGGCGGGGGCGCCCGAGACGGCCCCGACCATCACGCAGTTGCTCGCCCAGCACGATCGTGCGCTGGGTGATCACGCGGCTCTGGTCAAACGCGGCCTGAAGCTGGACCTCACCCGTGGCAAGCCCTCCCCGGCTCAGCTCGACCTGTCCGGGAGGATGCTGGACCTGCCGCTCAGCGCTTTGGCCTGCGCAGACCAAACCGACCTGCGCAACTACGGCAGTCCAAGCGGCCTGCTCGAGCTACGGGAAATCTTCAGCAACGCATTCCAGGTGCCGACCACCCAACTGCTGGCAGCAGGTAACTCCAGTCTCGAACTCATGCACGACGCGATCGTCTTCGCGCTCCTCCGAGGCGTACCCGGCGGGGAAGGGCACTGGCTGGGGTACGGGAAGATCGCATTCCTGTGCCCGGTTCCCGGCTACGACCGGCACTTCGCCATTTGTGAGCGGTACGGCATCGAAATGATCCCAGTGGCGATGACCCCCGAGGGCCCCGACATGAACACAGTCGAGTCCTTGGTGGCCGAGGACCCCCGGATCAAGGGGATCTGGTGCGTGCCCAAATACAGCAACCCCGACGGGGCCGTCTACAGCGCCGACACCGTTCGTCGCCTGTCGGCCATGCCCACGGCAGCGGCCGACTTCCGGATCTTCTGGGACAACGCCTACGCCGTCCACCACCTCACCGACACCCCCGCCGAGATCGCCGACATCCTCGCGCTCTGCGCCGCGCACGGTAACCCCGAGCGTGCCCTGATCTTCGGCTCCACCTCCAAGATCACCATCGCGGGCGCGGGGGTTGCGTTCTTCGGATCCTCGGCGACCAACGTGGCGTGGTGGTTGGACTGTGCCGGCAAGCGGAGCATTGGACCCGACAAGATCAACCAGCTTCGGCACTCACAGTTCCTCCGCAACGCAGACGGGCTCGCCGAGCACATGCGCGACCACGCCGCCCTGATCCGCCCCAAGTTCGACCTGGTCGATAACATCCTCACCGCTGAACTCGGCGCCGCCGGGTTCGCCTCCTGGACCAACCCCGCCGGCGGCTACTACATCAGCTTGCAGGTGCCACACGGTTGCGCCCGCGACGTGGTAGCCAAGGTCCAAGAGGCCGGCATCGTTCTCACTCCGGCTGGGGCTGCCCATCCCTACGGGATCGATCCTCAGGACAGCACGATTCGGATCGCCCCGACCTATCCCGACGTCGAGGAGGTCGAGTTGGCCGTCAGAGCGCTTGCCACCTGCGTCCGTCTCGTCGGCACTCAGAAACTCTTCGCCGAAGCGTCTGCCCGATGAACAGCCAACGATAGGCTGGCCCTCGACGGCGAGTTGACCACAGGCGGCGGCGATTTCGCGGCCGTGGGTGTCGCGTTGTCTCACCCGCTGAGGGTGAGCCGATTGGTCATATTCAGCTTGACCTCGCCGTAGGGCAGGACGTGTCCCCAGAACAGCGGCGTCACCCGGCGTTTGTCGGCCGGTGATCTGCCACCGATGCCGAATCGGCTTCATCGGTGACCTGCACGTGCAGAAGAACCTTTGGGGCCAAGGCGTCGCCACCCGCGCCCTGGCCTACCTTCGTGCCCAGGTCCCGGGCTACGCCTGGCAGACCAGCCGTCAGCGACCTAATGCGAAGTCGTTCTGGCTGCTCGTCGCCGAACGAACCGACGGGAACTACGTCGACACCACACCCCAGCACACGTGCGAGCACCTGGCACAGTTCCGGCGTCGTGGTCCGCCCCGTTACCTTCTTCGTGGCTCTGAACAGGGCCACGGTCGCCAGGCCCGGTATGACTTCTTGCGGCGACACACCCCCCGGATCATGCGAGAGACAGGGGCGGCATCGACGGACCGCTGATAGGGACAGGGTCGAGGGTAGGTCTCTTCGTAACGTGGGTGCCGGGCGTCGACGCCGGATCGGGCGGCCGTCCAGGGTTCGATACGACGAAGGATCGACGACTTGGCACAGGCGTATGCCGTGTACTGCGGCGTTGATGTCGGTAAGGGCGAACATCACGCGGTCGGGCTCGATGCGGCGGGAAAACGATTGCACGACCGGGCATTACCGAACGACGAGACCAAGTTGCGCGCGGTCTTCGATCGACTCGCCACCCACGGTCGGCTGCTGATCGTGGTCGACCAGCCCAACACCATCGGAGCTCTACCGGTCACCGTCGCCCGCGCCTGCGGCCACGACGTCGCATACCTGCCCGGCCTGGCGATGCGTCGTATCGCTGACCTCTACCCAGGCCAAGCCAAGACCGACGCCCGTGACGCGTTCATCATCGCCGACGCCGCCCGCACCATGCCGCATGCGCTGCGCCGGGTCGACGTCGGCGACGAAGCCCTGACCGAACTCGGTGTCCTGGTCGGCTACGACGACGATCTGGCCGGAGAAGCCACCCGCTCAGCGGTGGCGCACGCCTTCTTCGGCGTGCGCGGAGCGGGTTCGGCTCAGCGGTTGGACTGCCGGGTGGAACTCACCTGGCTCTATGGTCGCGGCCGTTGGTGGGACACCTACCTGTCGGGCACCCGCAGCCAGCTCGGTGCCGCGCTCGACGAGCTGGCGGTACGCATCGGTGTGGACCCGTTGACCCACAGCATGGCGACAGCGGATCCGCAGGTCGTGATCGCCTACGAGCTGGCCGTCTCCGAGCGCGGCCGCCTACTGTTGCGGTTCAGCCTGCGCCCGCCGTTGCTGGAGCTGCCCGAGCAACTGCGTATCCACGTTGCCGAGGTCAGGACAGCCCACCGCCTGTCCCTTCGGCCGTAACCCGATCCAAGACGTCGTCCTGGATCGGGTTACGGCACCGGGTTCGTCGGTGGGCGTGGGGGCCGGTCCGCGAGGACGGCGCGTATTTTTTGGATCTCGCGGTCGAACAGGTCGCGAAGGTCGATGCGTCGAATCGGATCGGGGAGATATCGTTTGAGCTGGCCGATCGCGATGTCGAGTGTCGGGGGTGGTGTAGCCATTCGATCGAGGATCTCGAGACGCTCGGCGAGTTCGGCGAAGAATTCGTCGGCACCACTGATGTCGATGACGATGCCCTGGCGAGACCTCACCAGGTGATCGGCTGCGTCGCCGAGTGGACCACGGGCGGTCCAGTAGAGCGGATAGCGTCGCGACGGCGCTCGAGTGATCGCATCCACTAAAGCTTTGTCCCAGTCAGCGGACCAACCGCAGGTGACAAGCCCGTACTCATCGAGGATCTGATCGAGCAGGACGTCGAGGTCATCGTGGTAGGCAGCGAGCTCTGCTTCGGTGTTGAGTTGGTCGATTCGGGTGTAGTCGCCGTGGACTTTGACGATGGTGCAGTCGGCGTGGCGGAGGGGCTCGGAGCCGTGGATCATCGCGGGGCTGGCGATGACTTGATACGGGATGCCGACACTGTCGAGTGCCTTTTCGGTCAGATCGTCGAAAGTTGGTGGTGACGATGACCCGAACGGTGCCCCGTTTCACCAAACGGGCGATCGCATGATGTGCCGGTGTCGGGACTTTCCTGCCCGACCCCAGGTCCTCTTCGGTAGGGACGAAGAAGGGCTTGAGGAGGTTCTTTCGATCGGCGGCAGACATGCCGCTCGCCTCGAGAGCAGCGCTGTATCCGAGGTCGACCGCCGGATAAGCAGCTTTCCACCAGCGTTCGACGTCGAAGTCGGACGGCACCGGATCACCGAGGGCGAGTGCAGCCATACGTTCGACGATGGCCCTGGTGATGTCCCATCCTGTGCCGACGCCCGAACTTCGCGATACGCCCGACCCCAAGACAAGGGCGTAGACCCCAGGACTGGCGTGAAGGGACAACGCCAACATTGTGGTGGCGTCGTAGGGCGAAGGAGGGCGCGTAGCGGACATCTCGGCCACGGTATTCGCTCGGCAACGCTGCTGGCCGTGCGAAACGCTGACAATCTGGTCCTCATCGTTCACCAGCTACCTGGCCCGATATCGCGGCGAAATGCTAACCGAGGTCGAACCACCTGTTCTGATGAAATCAATCCAACTGACACTCCGATGTCGCGCGCATGGTGCCACTTTCATGGCGCCTCGCCCGTATCCGTGGTCCGGCTGCTGTGGAATTGGTCTGTTGTGCCGACGCATTGACGTACAGCGTCCAACGGAGTTCACTGAATCCACAGGAAGTAGCTGGTCAGGCGCTTGAGACGGCACCGATCGAGGTGTGGAACTCAGACGCAATGCTCGTTTCAGCAGGCTGCACATCGACGAACGATCACGTCCTACCTACCTGACCGATAGGTCGGCGAGGAGAACCGGAATGAGTATCGCCGAGAAACTCGCTTACAAAGTCGAAGCTGTCGGGGGCAGCGCGAAGAGAAAGCTTGGTGGGCTCACCGGCGATACCCGGCTGAGGGTACGGGGCCGCGGCGAACAGATCGCGGGCAATACCAAACTAGCGGCAGTCAAGTTCAGGGATGCTTTCAAACACTGACCCCGGCTCATCCGAGCCCGGAGTCCTCCAGCTCATTCCTCGAAGTGAAGGAGGCGTCGTGATCATTCTCGGAATCATTCTGCTCGTCGTGGGATTTCTTCTCGATATCCCGATTCTGTGGACCATCGGGCTCGTCGTCCTGGTCGTCGGCTTGGTGCTGTTGTTGCTTGGGTCGATGGGCCGCGCCGTCGGGGGTCGTCGCCACTACTACTGACCTGTCCGCCCTCTCGCTTATGGGAGTCGAAGATGTCCACCAGCACCATCGTTTGGATCATCGTCATCGCGGTCGTCGTCGTCGCGCTGTTGGCGGCGCTGGGATTGGCCTTGCGGCGCAAACGTATCGAAGCGCGCCGTGTCGAAGCCGAGCAGATCCGCGCTGACACCGTCGCACAGTCTCGGCAGGTCCGCCAACGAGAGGCACTCGCCGAGGAGACCGCGGCGAAAGCGCGCGCCGCCGCTGCCGAGGCCGACGCGAAAGCCGCTCACGCCACCGGATTGGAACAGCGAGCCTCCGAACACCGCAGTGTGGCGGCGTCCTCGCGCGAGGCGCTGGACCGGGAACGCGAGCGTGCCGACCACCTCGACCCTGACTCGACGAGAACCTACGATCCGCAGGATCGGCCTAGGAGCAATCCCACCACGTAACGCGGCAACAGCACCCCCGCACCCGAGCCCGAGCCCGCTGGGCGTGAGCGTTACTTGTCGGGCTTGCGCGGCTTGTCCTTGTCCTTGGGTTTGTTGCCGGGGCCGGAATTGCCGGGACCGGCGTCGTTCGCGGTCCCCGGGCTGGAGCTGTGGTTCGCACTCTCGGATTCCTCGGTCGTCGGATCGACCGGAACTGGCGGTGGCAGCTGTGTCCACAAGGCGTTGCTACCGAATCCGGTGCAGTTCAGCGATACGCCTTCGCTGTCGATTCCGGTATTTTGCACGGCCGGATCGCATTGTTGCCCAGCCACCGGGGCAGCGCCCCTCGGCGCCACAGGGTCTGGCAGCGCAGGGGGTAGTGAAGGCGCGATCGTGGTGGTGGCAGGTATAGCCGCGTCGGTTTCCGCAGCGCCAGGTCTGTCGAGATAGAGCGCGCCAGCGATCACCGCGCAGAGCCCTGCCGCGGCCACGAACGCAACCCGCGGCCCGACCCTCATTGAGGTGACCGGTCGCGGGCGGCTGAACTGTCGCGGCGACAGCGCAGGGACTGAGCGCACGTGTCCCACTGCCTGCTCGGCCAGCGGCGCTACCGGAGTTCGCGTGGGATCATCGGTGCGCGTGGTGGGCGGTGCGCTGTATGCGAGCGACGCGTGGTGAGTTCGCTGGTTCGGAACCGTCGTACCGGTCGGCGCCGAAGAAGTGATGATGGGGACCGTCGCGGGCGTGGTGTCGACTGTGGGCATGTCCCGCGTCGTCACCGCGGCGTAGGCAGCGGCCGCGAACTCACCGGCGCTGGACCAGCGACGGCTCGGATCTTTGGCCATGGCACGAGCGATGACCGCGTCCAGTTCCGCAGGCACAGCCGCGACCAGGTCGCTGACCGCCGGTGGCGCTGTCATCAAGTGCGCGCGTACCTGTTGGGGCGCGTCCCCGTCGCCGAAGGGGCGCTGCCCGGTGAGTAGTTCGTAGAGCACACACGCCAGGGAGTATTGATCCGACCGTGCGTCGGCGGTACCGGTGAACCGCTCCGGTGCCACGTATCCGAGGGTGCCGACCATGTGGCCGGTAGCGGTGATCGGGGGCTGCCCGACACGGCTGGCGATACCGAAATCGATCAGATACACCATCCCGGTCGGTGTCACCATCAGGTTCGACGGTTTGACGTCGCGGTGCACCAGACCGATCCGATGCGCGGCATCCAACGCCGCAGCGGCCTGGGTAATGACGCGAACCGCCGGTTCGGGAGCCAGCCGGATCTCGCGACGCAACAACGCGGCACCATCGATTCCCTCGATGAGCTCCATGTCCAGATACAAGCGGCCGTCCAACTGACCGAAACTATGAACCCGCACAGTGTGCGGACCGCGCAGCTGCGCGGCCAAGCGGGCCTCCCGGGTGAAACGCTGCCGAAAAGCGGGGTCGGCGGCAGCCTCGACCGCGAGCACCTTCAGCGCTACCTCCCGCTCGGTGCAGGTGTCGTAGGCGCGCCAGACCCGGCCCGACGCGCCGCTGCCGAGAAGGCACTGTAGGCGGTAGTGGCCCAAGCACATATCGCCCATGTCCGAACCTCCCGCTGAGCGCTGATCCACCGGAGGTGGCCTACCCGGAATCCGCGCGAGCATGCACAGCGCGAACAACCACGGTCAGTTCACAGAACCGGCACGATTTCCGCCTGCTCGTCCTGCCGCGGGAGGCAGAGTCTCGGCACGCAGGCCGATCAGAGATCTGGCACGCTCCGACCCGACCAAGGGGTCACGCATCGCCTCCGGGGTCGTCGGTGCGACCAGCGCGGGACCGACTGCTGGTGCGGGCTTCGGCGATGCGATGCCCAGGACGACATCCCGCTACTCGACCACCCGACGCGATCCGGTTTCCACCGGCCGAATCCGTTTCTGACCGCCGGTAAGACCCGGTCTTGGCGGTCAGAGATCATTCGGATCGTCGGCGGGGTGGTGGTTACTCGCCTGCTGCTCCGCTGCACGAGACCACGGCGTAGGGGCCGGTGGAGGTTTGCTCGGCGATCGTCTTGTCGCCTTCGCGGATCTTGCAGCTGATGGTCGTTGCTCCCTGGTCTGCCTGAGCGGTCAGAGAAACGGTTTTGAAGAAACCGGTGACGGTGACCTGTTTGGTCCAGGGCAACTGCTGCTCGTTGGCCTGCTCGGTGTTGATGCCGTCGCCGCCGCTGCTGTAGGAGATGGTCCCCGCGCGTGGCGCGTCGCTGGTGACCTCGTAGGTGATCGCGATTTCCTCTTTGGCCTCGTTGTCGATTTCATTGGCGATACCGCCGAAGAAGGCGAAACATCCCCCACACAACAGGAGAAACGCCACCACGATGCCGCCCAGGATCCACGGCCATTTCGCCTTCTTCTTCGGCGGCTGCGGATAGTAGCCCGGCGCAGGAGCGCCCGCATAGGACGGTGGCGGCTGATTTCCCTGCTGATATCGGCCCGGGCCTGCGGGTTGTTGTCCCTGCCAGGGATTTCCCTCAGGGTTTCGGGAGGGTATTGCGGGGGGTTCGGCATGGTCTTCTCCTCCGTGAAGGATCGGATGCTGCGGTGGGCGGTTGGAGTTACTGAGCACGAGGAACGCGCCGGACATCTCGTGGAGGCGGTTGACCGGAAGCCGGCGGGTAGCGCGCGCCGAAGTGGTGTGCCTTGCCCGCCGACTCCTGTGTCAGTGCTGGACCGAGTAGGTCTGTCGGGGCGGCGGTCAGCTGAGGCCGAAGCCCAGTCCGAACGTCACCGCCAGCCACTTCAGGAACAGGCCGAAGTCGACCCCGAAATCAAGTCCGAAGGAACCCATGGGTCTCACCTCCTTCCGGGATCGCGAACCCCCGGGCACAGTCTTCATCGCTGGTCAGAGCATTTTCGCTACAGCAGTCAGCGTCGATCGGTGCCGAGCAGGTCACGGTCACGGGGTCCGGTCGAAACCGTCCGGCCCGCTGAAACGGCCGACTCTGCGACAGCATTCGGGCCGCCCGCGGGGACGGTTCAGGGGGTTTCGTGTGCGGTGAGCAGGAGGTGGTCCAGCCGTGTGCGGGTGTGGGTGTCGGCGCCGCCGAAGGTCGACAGTCCGGCGATGAGTCTCTCGGCCAGGACCCGCAACTTGGTGTTGGTTTCCTGGGACCGCCACCGCAGCACAGCGAATGCCTGTTCGGTGGTGATGCCGTAGACCACCATCAACACGCCTTTGGCGACGTCGATGACCTCGCGTGAAGCCAGGATCTCGGGCAGTTGCGCGTCGAGGGTTTCGCGGCGGTCGGCGGCGATGGTGTCGGTGAGATCGACGTAGTAACCGGTGGAGCCGACGACGGTGCCGTCGGGGTCGTGGAGTTGATCGCCGACGACCAGGACGTGGTGGATGCGGCCGGTGGTGTCGATGATGCGGTGACGACTCGAGAACGGCAGCCCGATCCGTAGCACGGTCTCGATGGTGTCGGCGACCTCGTCACGATCCTCGGGATGCTTGTGCGACAGCAGCAGTTTCGTGGTCGGCTCGACCTGATCAGGTGCGTAGCCGTGTAGGGCGGCGACCTCGTCGGACCACTCCCAGCGCTGGTCGGCGAACCAGAACCGGAAACTGCCCGTCACCCCGGCAAGCGCCTCAGCCCCTGGCTTGATGTTGTTCTCGTGCACGCACCAATTATTTCCGCTCCGCGCTCGCTGTAACACGCCGCGGTCGATCCGACGCAGATCACTCAGCGGGACAGGAGTGGGTCGTCCGGATCGATCCGCCGGTACCCGATGCGGACACCGTGCCAGGTCAACAGCACCTGCACCCACTGTTGATCGGCCCAGACCTGCGGGTCGTCGGGGTCGAGCCGGCGTCGATCAAGGCTTGGCGATCCAGCGAATCGTCGTTGTTCACGATGTTGATTCGATCCCGCCCTCTACCTGGGGCGGTCCCGCATCCGACACAGATCGCAGAGTCTCCTACCGGTCGGCGGCGACGTAGTTGGCGGGCTCCGGCCATGACCCCTGGACCCAACAGGATTGGGTCCAGGGATGGGAGAGGTTTGGCCCCGTCGGACAGGTTAGGGGGATGTGGTCCGGCGGGGGTCTGGTGGTCAGCCGATGCCGAGGTTGATGCCGAACATCACCTGTAGCCAGCGGGTGACGACAATGAGGCCGGTTCCGAAGTCGAGTCCGAAGGAACCCATGGTTCTCATCTCCTTCGAGAGGGATTCTCTTGTACTGTTCCCCGACTTGCTGGCTGGATACCCAGAGTGAGTCCTGCGCAATCAATAATCTATGAGAATTTCTGTTTCCGCTGGCCGTCCCTGTCTCATGCCGGGAATCGGGCCGCCGGACCGCGTTTGCTGAGCGTGCGCGGTGGCGAGACGGGCATCGCATGTTGGTGCACTGGCCCCGGTGGGTTGTTATTGCGTTTGGTAGGTGCGGATGTCGTGGGCGTGGGTCCGCATCACGGCGGTGAAGTCGGTGAGGTCGACGGTTTCGCTGCGGTGCTGGATCATCGCCTGCGATGTCCAGACTTGCAGGCTGTAGTGGATGCGGGCGCTGTCGAAACGGGACATGATCCGCACCAGCGGGTCAATTCTCACGCGCAGGGCGAGTTCGTCGAGCGCGGCGGCGACCTGGAAGCCGGTGCCGCGGTGGCGGGTGCGCCACCAGCAGGCGCGACTGGGCGGCCAGCTCAGATCCACCGTGCAACTCAGTTGCGACGCAGCTTTTCGCACCAGGCATTTCACCGTGCCCCAGCCTGGTGATGAACGTGGGGCCGGTCGGCGCGGCGATTCGTCAGGCAGCCATGCCGACCGCAGAGTCGACGGGTGCTCGTCCGGCTGGACGGACCCGAAACTGAACAACCCAGCCGGACGAGCGAGCCCCGCGTGCGACAAGCCCACGCCGGACATCTGGGAGCGAGGCGTTGTTCGCGGCGCCACCACGCTCCCGGATCAGTCCTACCCGCAACCTGTGCGGTCAATCCTGAGTCGGGTTCGCGCTGTCGGGAACGGTCGGGGCGCGGATGGGATCGGTGCGAGGCCCGAGGGGGGCGGCGGTGTGGTCGATGTTGCGGGTGAACCAGTTCAAGGTGTCCTGGCCGGTGATGCCGAGCGCGGCGCCGAGGGCTTTCCAGGGGTGCCCGGCCTGGCGGGCGTAGTCGATGACGCCGCGTTGCCCTGTGAGGCCCTCGGTCAAACGGCGGTTGGCCTCCAATGCCTGGATCTCGGTGACCTGCGCGTGGCGGGCCAAAGTCTTGCGCAGCGTGACACGGGGTTGGGTGGGGTCGAATCCGTAGCCGCGGTCGAGTTCGCCGCGGTCGAGCCGGGTGAGGGGCTCGCGCAGGAAGTGGGTGTGGTGGAAGGTGTTCCACACCGCGTACAAGCCGTGATCGTCAGCCTCGGTCAGGATCGCGGCCACATCCACACCGGCGGGCGGGGTGCGCTCTGCGGTGAGGTCGAACCGCGGATATCCCATACACCCGTTCCCTGGGCCGAGGCGGGCCGTCGGGACCTGACGCCCAGCCCGGTCTCGACGGCCCGCCGTTTCACCACCCTGACGAGGCGCAGCCCCGCATCTCTCCTGTGCGGGGCTGCACCCGCAGGTGATTCGGAATCGCGCCCGTGGTGGATGAGAAATCGATCGGGCACAATCCTTCCAGCCTGATTCCAGCCAAAGGCTCCGAGCACTTCATCGAGAATCTGAGGGCGGGGGCGAGACGAAAACGCGGCGGGCCCGCCCGGGGTGGAGCCGACGGGCACCCCGGGCGGGCCCTCGGGCTCCCAGCCCTGTGCCACAGCAGATTCCGACGCGGAGCTCTACCGTGACACCGGCCAGACGATACCGACACCGAGCCTCCCCATCGGGCAGTCAGCGGTGGCGCCGGTGTGTCGAAACAGGCCAGGGTGTTGGCTTCAGGTGGTGTGGGTGAACAGGGCGGCATAAGAGAGTTCGGTGCGGTCCTCGACGTCGATGGTGAGGTCGATACCGGGCAGCTCGGCACGGAGCACGCGGGTCGCCGCGGTGTAGAGCAGGCGTTCTTTGATCGTGGCCCTCTCGGGCAGCCACGTGATCAACGCCAGACCACCGCGCGGGGTGTCGGTGAAGTCGTAGAGCACCCACCGGCATCGTGTTTCGGGCAGTTCCTGGAGCACTTGCCCGTGATCGTTGCCGATACCGCTGCTGTCGACCTCGATACGGTGCTCATCGCTCAGGCGCAACAGCAGATACCGGTGCCGCTGCCCGGATTGCACATCGCGGCAGGCATCCAGTACTTCCCGGCTCAGCGTCGCCGCCACCGATCCCACTCTCACCGTCCTGCCTCCTGCTGAACCCGGAAAATAGCCGACAAGCTGCATGTTTACCCCACCCAACAGAATCAGTGCGGTGTTGAGCGGGCACCGGAGTGTCGCCGCAGCGGATGCTTCCAGCACAACTGGAGCGCCCGCTGCGGCGACCGGCCCGGGCCGTCGGTGCCACTCCGACGACCCGAGCCTCCCCTCCCCCGGGGATCAGAGGTAGGTGTAGGCCACGGCAGCGCCCGCACCCCCGTTACCCTCGACGCTCACCTGCACCGTTCCCGACCCGGGCGGGGCGATCGCCGTGATCTGAGTAGCCGAATCGACCGTGAACGAAGTCGCCGTCGACCCGAAGCGCACCGTCAACGGCCCGGTGAAATCCGTGCCGGTGATCACGACGCTGTTGAACCCCGCCGCCGGACCCGAGGCCGGAGCCACAGCGGTGACATCGGGCACGACCACGTACACGAACGACACCCCGGAACTGGTGCCACCCGGCGCGGTCACGGTGACCACAACGATCCCGGTACCCGCCGGAGCGACCGCGGTGATCTGGGTGTCGGAGTCGACGGTGAACGAGGTCGCCGCCACACCACCGAAGGACACCGCGGTGACATCGGACAGGCCGGTGCCGGTCAGTACCACGGTGGTCCCGCCCGCGGTCGATCCCTGCCCCGGCGTGATACCGGTGAGCGAGGGAACCGCCAGATACTCGTAATCGACCCCGTTACTCGCGCCGGTGGCGTCGGTGACGGTCACCTGCACCGTCCCCACCGCCCCGCCTGGGGCGATCGCGGTGATCTGGGTGGCCGAATCGAGGGTGAAAGTGGTTGCGGTAGACCCGAACCGCACCGTGGTCGGTCCCCCGAACCCGGTACCGGTGATGACCACACTCGTGCCGCCGGTCGACGGACCCGCCGCGGGTGCGATGGATGTGATGGTAGGCATGACGCCCTCCCCCTGATTGATTGTGTCGATGTGGAACTGGACTCCCCGAACCCGAAAGCGCCTGTGTGCTCAGCGGTTTCCGGTATCTCCATTAACCTCCCGAATCCAGCGTTCGGCCAGCGAATTCCGGTCACGGTTTCACCCGTTATCACATTGTTGCTACGACCCCCGCCGGTTCGACTCAGTCGTTATCATTGTCTATGACAAGCCTTGCCTACCAATAGATTTCGTAGTGAAACTAGCTACGAAACCCTTTAGCTGAAAAGTCGCCTCAAGAGGGGAGCATCCCCTGGATTCCTTGCCGTATCCCTGTCGTCGACGCCCCACCGACGCTTCGGAGGTGCCCGGCGGTACGGTCTACGACCGATAAGAAGGGGTGCGGTATCGACACCCATAGCGCCACTGGGTCGAGTAGTGAGTAACGAACCCGCGCGGCAGTAAATGGATTACGGAGCCGCAGTGGCGGGCGTACCTGGGGGTGCCGCCCGAGGAGTCCTCACCGAGTTGAGAACCTAGGCCCTGGTCAGTCGGGTTCGACTCCGACGAGGGTGGGTAGGTGCGAGGGATGGACGACACGACACCACCCGCCGGCATCCCGGCCGATCCCGCCGTGGTCGCCGCCGCGCGAGAGACCATCGAGCAGGCCAAGGGCACGGTAATGCTCGTCTACAGCGTCGACGCCGATCACGCCTTCGCGATCCTGCGCGAAACCTCACAAGCCCTCAACATCAAACTGCGCGCCATCGCGGCCGCGGTCGTAGCCGAACTCCCCGAGACCGGAGGGCACGAGGACCTCGACACGCTACGACAGGGCCTGGACCGAGTGTTGTTCGGCACCGACGCACACACCCCCACCCCTGAATCGGGGATGCCGGGTCAATGACCCAGGTCGGGCGGATTCTGTCGGGTCAGTTCGGCGTTGAGTTCCACGGCCTCAGCCAACTGGTCCTCCAACACGATGATCCGGCACGCCGCTTCCAATGATGGGCCCTGGTCGGCAAGTTCGCGGGCGCGCGGCCAGACGTAGTTGGTAGCGGGAGTAGCGGCGGTGCCCGCCCTCGCAGCGTTGCGGGGCCAGTAGTTCGGCGGCACCGAGGCTGCACAGGAACGCCGCGATGACACCGAGGATCTCCGCGGCCCTGCCCATGCGGTAGGCGGGATAGTGCTCGTCATCGAGCCGATCAGCAGCCGTCGCGCCGCTGTCGGGTTTCGGGTTCGCTGGGTCCACAACACCTCTCGGATTTCAAAGCCCATGGGCCCCGGCGCACAGCGCCGGGGCCCATGAACTATCGAGAGGGGATTCAGGTTTTGCTCTGTTCGCCGACCGGACGGGTCGGCGTCGAACAAGGCGCCCGATCCTCGGGCACGGAAGAGTCGAGTAACTGGTGCAGTAAGCCACCTCCCTGATCGAACCAACCTGCGTCTACGGGGTATTTCCTCATCCCCTCCGGCGGTCCGGCCGAGTGCACCGGATTCTCTTCTCCGCCGCAGGAGACGGTCGAACATTTGAGTCTTCCGGGCAGTTCACCTGCCCGGCCATTCGGCCTTTTCATCTGCAACGACAGCGACATTAACCCCTACCCGCCACAATGTCTACCCCCACCGCTACAGATTTTTTCCGACTACTGCGCCCGTTTATCTCCGGACATGCTCGGGTACTTCCGGCTCCATCTACGGGAAGGACACCGAACGATGCGGTACACACAGCAACACTCTTCGTGTCACGATGGACCCGTGATCAGCGGGATGGAACGACGCGCGCCGGGATGGTCGCCGTGAGGACTCCCGCACCTCCGATCGTCATCCTGCTCGGCGAGGACGACCCGGGCGATGAGTTGATGACCCTGGAAGCGTTCGCCGACAACATCCACGAGAGCATCGTGCACGTGGTGCGCGACGGTGAACGGGCCCTGGACTTCCTGTTCCGCCGCGGCGAGTACAGCCAGGCGCCACGCCCGGACCTGGCACTGCTGGACCTGAACCCGCCCAAATACGGTGGCAGCCAAATCCTGACCCGCATCCGCGCCGACGACCACCTGGCCAATCTGGCCGTGATCATCCTGACCACCTCCTCGGCCGAGGAAGACGTCATGAGCAGCTACCGACTGCACGCCAACGCCTACGTCACCAAACCAGTAGACCCGCAACAGTTCACCGACGCCATCAACCAGATCGACGCCTTCTTCACCAACACCGTGCACCTACCACCACACACATAGGCACCCAGCAGAGAGCAGACCCGCTCGTCGACCTGTCGAGAATCGTTCGGTTCTCGGACCTCCGCCCACGATGACGGAATCGTTGGCCCGCCCAACCCTAGCCGCGACCGAGTGCTCGCCGACATCGGAGCGCGGCTACACCGCGCCGACGCCAATCTGCCCGCACCGCTCAGCAGCGATGCCCCGCAGGCGAATTGCGCGCTCAATCTCACCTGATCGCTCGGCGCCTCTCTGACTATTCCCAGAGGAAGCTAGCTGACATCGAGATGTCGCTCGCTGTTGACACTTTCGTGTCGCCTCCCAGATTCGATTCTGGCCGCCGATAACGCACTGTTCTCGGA